>NZ_JBEYVJ010000058.1:0-33199 GCF_040643935.1 Kitasatospora sp. NPDC047058
CTGTAAATCTGTCGCGCAAGCTACGCAGGTTCGAACCCTGCACCAGCCACTGGATTACCAGACCGGCCCGGACAGCGGAAACGCTGTTCGGGCCGGTTCTGTTTTCAGGGGGTGGCGAGGAGGAGGGCGGCTGCGGCGGGGGTGTCGGGGGCCGTGCGGGTCGGGGTGGGGTGGGACGGGGGGAGTGGCGGGGCCGGGGCCGGGGTGATCCAGATGGAGCGGAGGCCGGCCGCGTGGGCGCCCTGGATGTCGGTGGCGGGGTTGTTGCCGACCATCCAGGTGTCGGGGGTGAGGGTGCGGCCGAGGCGGGCGGCGGCGAGGCGGAAGATCTCGGGGGCGGGTTTGCGGGCGCCGGCCTCCTCGGAGACGCAGACGGCGTCGACGGCGGTGAGCAGGCCGGTGCGGGCGAGTTTGGCGCGCTGGATGTCGGTGCAGCCGTTGGTGACCACGGCGATGGTCCAGCCGGCCTCGCGGAGGGCGGCGAGGGCGGCGGGGACGCCGGGGATCAGGTGGGTGCGGGCGGCCTCCTGGGCGACGTGGCCGTCCCAGAGGTCCTGGCCGGTGTGCGGGAGGCCGTAGCGGGCGGCGATCCGGGCGAACCCGGCGGGGGAGCGGTCGGCGCAGTAGAGGTCGAGGACGGCGGGGGCGGCTTCGGTTGGGAGGCCGTGGGCGGCACAGAAGGCGGGGGCCCAGGCGTCCGCGCCGCCGTCACGTTCGACGAGCGTGTGGTCGAGGTCGATGAGGAGCAGTGGCTCAGGGTTGCCGGTCATGTGCGGAGCGTAATCCACCGAGTCGGCGGAGTGTTATTGCGCATGACTTGCAATTGCCCAGTGGAGACAGCAGAGTGGAAGCCAGGGGGCGGGCAGGGCCGTTCAGCCTCGCCGTCGAGTGGTCCCGGGCGTGCCGACACGCGCAGGGAGTCCTTCGTCCGAGCTGGTCGTCTTCCCAACCGGCGCCCGCCGGGACAACGGCCCGCCCGCCCCCGGCCACTGTGACCGGCCATCTGCGACCGGCCCCGCTGCGGCCGGGCCCACCGGGAGCGTCGTCGGGACGCCCGGTTCATCACCCGAGTGCGTGGCCGGCCCCTGGGGGGAGTACCTGCCGCACAACCGGTCTGCGTTCCGGCAGCACGAGCGGCTGTCGACGCGCGAGAGCGTCTGACGGGCCGTGAGCGGCGACGCCCCTTAGAACCCAAGCCCGCTGTCCCGGGGCCCCGCCGTGTGCCGGGGGCGGCCGTCGTATGGAGGCCGTCAACAATCGAACGGGCGCCGTATGGAGGGCGTCAAGAGCGGCGGAAACGCCCCGTGAGGGCGCTTGGCTGGCCTTGCCGGCCCGCCGCCGGCGCCGCGACCGGGCCCGCAGGGGCGGGCTCGCGGCCACCTCCGAACCGCTGTGGTGGAGCCCATGTCCGATCTGATCTACGTCGCCGTCACGGTCGCCGTGTTCGGCGTCATCGCCCTGATCGCGCGGGGGGTGGAGAAGCTGTGAGTGAGCGCAGCGAACGAACCATCGAGAGGTGCGGGTTGCGCGAAGCGCCTGCCGAGCGGAGCGAGGTGGGCGCATGAGCAGCGAGAACGTCGTGGGTCTGCTCGTGGCCGTCGCCCTCGTCGGCTACCTCGTCGTGGCGCTGATCTACCCGGAGAAGTTCTGACATGAGCTCCACTCTCGCGGGCTGGCTGCAGTTCCTGGCGCTGGTGGGCGCCCTGGTGCTGTGCTACCGCCCCCTGGGCGACTACATCGCCCGTATCCTCACCACCTCCAAGCACCTCAGAGTCGAACGCGGCCTGTACCGGGTGATCGGCGTGGACGGCGACGCCGACCAGCGCTGGCCGGTGTACCTGCGCTCGGTGCTGGCCTTCTCGGCCGTCTCGGTGCTCTTCCTCTACGGTCTGATCCGGCTGCAGGGCCACCTGCTGCTGAGCCTGGGCGTGCCGCAGATGGACGGGCACCAGGCGTGGAACACCGCGATCTCCTTCGTCGCCAACACCAACTGGCAGTCCTACAGCGGTGAGGCCGCGATGGGGCACCTGGTGCAGATGGCCGGGCTGGCGGTGCAGAACTTCGTCTCGGCCGCCGTCGGCATCGCGATCGTGGCGGCGCTGATCCGCGGGTTCACCCGCAACCGCACCGACCGGCTGGGCAACTTCTGGGTGGACCTCACCCGGGTGAGCCTGCGCCTGCTGCTGCCGGTCTCGGTCGTCTTCGCCCTCGCGCTGGTCGCGACCGGCGTGGTGCAGAACCTGCACGGCTTCCACGAGGTGGCCACCCTGGCCGGGGACCCGCAGGCGGTCCCGGGCGGGCCGGTGGCTTCGCAGGAGGTCATCAAGCTGCTGGGCACCAACGGCGGCGGCTTCTACAACGCCAACTCGGCGCACCCGTTCGAGAATCCGACCGGGATGAGCAACGTCCTGGAGGTCTTCCTCATCCTGCTGATCCCGTTCGCGCTGCCGCGGGCGTTCGGCCGGATGGTGGGGGACCACCGCCAGGGCTACGCGATCGTCGCCGTGATGGGCCTGTTCTGGGCCGCCTCGGTCGCCCTGATCACCTTCTTCGAGGCGCAGCACTCCGGTGGCGCCCTGCAGAGCGCGGGTGCGGCGATGGAGGGCAAGGAACAGCGGTTCGGCATCGCGGCGTCCAGCCTGTTCGCGGCGTCGACCACGCTGACCTCGACCGGTGCGGTCAACTCCTTCCACGACTCGTTCACGCCGTTCGGCGGCGGGATCACGATGTTCAACATGATGCTGGGTGAGATCGCGCCCGGCGGGGTGGGCTCGGGCCTGTACGGGATGCTGGTGCTGGCGATCGTCGCGGTGTTCGTGGCCGGGCTGATGGTGGGGCGGACCCCGGAGTACCTGGGCAAGAAGCTGGGCGGGCGGGAGATGAAGTTCGCCTCCCTGTACATCCTGACCACGCCGACGATCGTGCTGGTCGGCACGGGTGTGGCGATGGCGCTGCCGGGCGAGCGGGCCGGGATGCTGAACTCCGGTGCGCACGGGTTCTCCGAGGTGCTGTACGCGTTCACCTCCGGTGCGAACAACAACGGTTCGGCCTTCGCCGGCATCACCGTCAACACCGACTGGTACGACACCGCGATCGGCCTGGCGATGGTGTTCGGCCGGTTCCTGCCGATGGTCTTCGTCCTGGCGCTGGCCGGTGCGCTGGCGCAGCAGCAGCCCGTCCCCGCCACCCCGGGCACCCTGCCCACCCACAAGCCGCTGTTCGTGGGCCTGCTGTCGGGCGTCGTCCTGATCGTCGTCGGTCTCACCTACTTCCCGGCCCTGGCTCTCGGGCCGATCGCGGAAGGTCTCTCCTGATGTCGTCCACCCTTACCGACAAGCCGGCCGTGCAGCCGGAGGCGCCCGCCGGGGCGGCGCCGCACAGAGTCTCCGGCGGGCTTCTCGACCCCAAGATGATCGTGAAGTCCCTGCCGGACGCGGTGAAGAAGCTCGACCCCCGGGTGATGGTCAAGAACCCGGTGATGTTCGTGGTCGAGGTCGGCTCGGTGGTCACCACCGTCGCCGCGATGGCCGATCCGAGCGTGTTCGCCTGGTCGATCACCGTCTGGCTCTGGCTGACCACGATCTTCGCCAACCTGGCGGAGGCCGTGGCCGAGGGCCGCGGCAAGGCGCAGGCCGACACGCTGCGCAAGACCAAGACCGAGAGCGTCGCCCGCCGCCTGACCAACTGGCCTGCCACGCAGGCGGAGGAGGAGGTCCCGGGGACCGCGCTGCGCCTCGGCGACCACGTGGTGGTCGAGGCCGGGCAGGTCATCCCGGGCGACGGTGACGTGGTCGAGGGCGTCGCGAGCGTGGACGAGTCGGCGATCACGGGTGAGTCCGCGCCGGTCATCCGCGAGTCCGGCGGCGACCGCAGCGCCGTGACCGGTGGCACCAAGGTGCTGTCCGACCGGATCGTGGTGAGGATCTCGTCCGAGCCGGGCAAGACCTTCATCGACCGGATGATCGCCCTGGTGGAGGGCGCGGCCCGGCAGAAGACGCCGAACGAGATCGCGCTGAACATCCTGCTCGCCTCGCTGACCATCGTCTTCCTGGTCGCCGTGGTGACCCTCCAGCCGATGGCCACCTACGCCGGTGCGCCGCAGTCGATGATCGTGCTGGTGGCCCTGATCGTGGCGCTCATCCCGACCACCATCGGCGCGCTGCTCTCCGCGATCGGCATCGCCGGGATGGACCGGCTGGTGCAGCGCAACGTGCTGGCGATGTCCGGCCGTGCGGTGGAGGCCGCGGGCGACGTCAACACCCTGCTGCTCGACAAGACCGGCACCATCACCCTCGGCAACCGCCAGGCCGCCGAGTTCCTCCCGGCCAACGGTGTCACGGTGGATGCGCTGGCGAGCGCCGCGCAGTTGTCGTCCCTGGCCGACGAGACCCCGGAGGGCCGCTCGATCGTCGTGCTCGCCAAGACCGGGTACGGCCTGCGGGCCCGCGCCCGGGGCGAGCTGACCCACGCCACCTGGGTGCCGTTCACCGCGCAGACCCGGATGTCCGGCGTCGACCTGGACGAGCCGCAGGGGGTCCACCAGGTCCGCAAGGGCGCGGCCGGTTCGGTGACCACGTGGGTGGCGGAGAACGGCGGCACGGTCGGCGCGGACATCGCCGAACTGGTCGACGGCATCTCGGCGGCCGGCGGCACCCCGCTGGTCGTCGCCTCGCGGATCGGCACCGCGGCACCCAAAGCCCTCGGCGTCATCCACCTCAAGGACGTGGTCAAGGAGGGCATGCGGGAGCGGTTCGACGAGCTGCGCCGGATGGGCATCAAGACCATCATGATCACCGGCGACAACCCGCTGACCGCCAAGGCGATCGCGGAGGAGGCTGGCGTGGACGACTTCCTCGCCGAGGCCACCCCCGAGGACAAGATGGCCCTGATCAAGAAGGAGCAGGCCGGCGGCAAGCTGGTCGCGATGACGGGTGACGGCACCAACGACGCCCCGGCGCTGGCCCAGGCCGACGTCGGCGTCGCGATGAACACCGGGACCATGGCGGCCAAGGAGGCCGGCAACATGGTCGACCTCGACTCCGACCCGACCAAGCTGATCGAGATCGTCGAGATCGGCAAGCAGCTCCTGATCACCCGCGGCGCACTGACCACCTTCTCGATCGCCAACGACGTCGCGAAGTACTTCGCGATCATCCCGGCGATGTTCGCGGCGGTCTACCCGGGCCTGGACAAGCTCAACGTCATGGGTCTGCACAGCCCCCAGTCCGCGATCACCTCGGCGATCGTCTTCAACGCCCTGGTCATCATCGGCCTCATCCCGCTCGCCCTGCGCGGTGTGAAGTACCGCCCCTCGGACGCAAGTTCGCTGCTGCGCCGCAACCTCGGGCTGTACGGCTTCGGCGGTCTGGTCGTCCCCTTCATCGGGATCAAGGCGATCGACCTGGTCGTCCAGTTCATCCCCGGCCTGAGCTGACCCGCGGAAAGGAGAGAACGCATCATGTCCAAGCCCCTGCCCACCACCGTGCGCACGCACGTCACCGCGCTGCGGATGCTGCTGGTGATGACGGTGATCCTCGGCCTCGCCTACCCGCTGCTGGTCAGCGGCCTCTCGCAGCTGGCCTTCGCGGACAAGGCCAACGGCTCGATCGTGAAGACGGCCGACGGCAAGGAGACCGGCTCCAGCCTGCTGGGCCAGAGCTACAACCTGCCCAAGCAGAACCCGGACGACGAGAACGAGCAGGCCCGGCCGGACCCGAAGTGGTTCCAGCCCCGCCCCTCGGCCAACAAGTACGACGGCAAGGTCTCCGGAGCCTCTAACCTGGGCCCGAACAGCGAGGACCTGACCAAGACGATCGAGGACCGCCGGGCCGCGGTCGCCGCGTTCGACGGCGTCGACCCGGCGAGCGTGCCGGCGGACGCGGTCACCGCCTCCGGCTCGTCGCTGGACCCGCACATCTCGGTCGCCTACGCCAAGGAGCAGGTCGACCGGGTCGCCAAGGCCCGGAACCTCTCGCCCGAGCAGCTGGACAAGCTGGTCGAGCAGCACACCGACGGCCGCTCACTCGGCTTCCTCGGCCAGGAGGGCGTGAACGTCGTCCTGCTCAACACCGCGCTGGCGGAGCAGAAGTGACAGCGCGATCGGATCCGTGAGACGGGCCGACCCGGGCCGGGGCACCACCCCGCGCCCGGGTCGGCCGACGTGTGCCCCCGCCCCCGGACCACGACGAAAGAGCAGCGCCCATGGCCCGCGACCTCACCCCCGGCACCGGCCCCCGCCGCGGCCGGCTGAGGGTGTACCTCGGTTCCGCCCCCGGTGTCGGCAAGACCTACCGGATGCTGGACGAGGCCAGGCGCAGACGGCAGCGCGGCGCGGACGTCGTCGTCGGCTGGATCGAGTGCCACGGACGCCGCCACACCGAGTCCATGCTCACCGGCCTGGAGATCCTCCCCAGGGCACAACGCGCCTACCGGGGAACGGACTTCGAGGAGATGGACCTCGACACGGTCATCGCGCGCAAGCCCGCCGTCGTCCTGGTCGACGAGCTCGCCCACACCAACATCCCCGGCGGGCGCCATGCCAAGCGCTGGCAGGACGTCGAGGAACTGCTGGACGCCGGGATCGACGTCATCACCACCGTCAACGTCCAGCACCTGGAATCGCTGAACGACGTCGTCCAGAAGATCACCGGCATCCCCCAGCGCGAGACCGTCCCCGACGAGGTGGTGCGCCGGGCCGACCAGATCGAACTCGTCGACATGGCCCCCCAGGCGCTGCGCCGCCGGATGGCCCACGGCAACGTCTACCGGGCGGAGAAGGTGGACGCCGCGCTCTCCCACTACTTCCGGGTCGGCAACCTGACGGCCCTGCGCGAGCTCGCCCTGCTCTGGGTGGCCGGGCGGGTCGACGAGGGCCTGCGCGACTACCGGGCCAGCCACGACATCGACCGCGTCTGGGAGACCCGCGAACGCGTCGTGGTCGCCCTCACCGGCGGCCCGGAGGGCGAGACGCTGATCCGGCGCGCCGCCCGGATCTCCGACCGGACGGCCGGCGGCGACCTGCTCGCCGTCCACGTCACCCGCAGCGACGGCCTGGCCGGCGCCTCCTCCGGGGCGCTCGCCCAGCAGCGGCAGCTGGTGGAGACCCTCGGCGGCAGCTACCACGTGGTGGTCGGCGACGACATCCCCACCGCCCTGCTGGCCTTCGCCCGCGCCCACGACGCCACCCAGCTTGTCCTCGGCACCAGCCGCCGCGGCCGGCTCAACCGTTTCCTCACCGGCCCGGGCAACGGCCAGACCATCGTGGACGCCTCCGAGGACATCGACGTCCACATGGTCACCCACGAATTCACCGGCCGCGGCCGGCTGCCCTCCCTCGGCCGCCGCCACTCCAAGCGCCGCACCGTGGCCGGCTACGCCGCCGGGCTCGCCCTGCCCTGGCTGCTCACCGCCCTCCTCTCGCAGTTCCACGGGACGGTGAACCTCACCACCGACGCGCTGATCTTCCAGCTCGGCGTGGTCGCCGTCGCCCTGCTCGGCGGCGCCTCCTCCGCCCTGCTGGCCTCCCTGGTCGCCTCGGTCCTGCTCAACTACTTCTTCATCCCGCCCGTCCACACCCTGACCATCGGCGAGACCAACAACCTGGTCGCCCTGATCGTCTTCGCCGCCGTCGCCCTCACCGTCTCCACCGTGGTCGACCACGCGGGCCGGCTCACCACCCGGGCCGCCCGGGCCACCGCCGAGGCCGAGACCCTCTCCACCCTGGCCGGCAGCGTGCTGCGCGGCGCGGACGCCCTGCCCGCCCTGCTGGAGAAGTCCCGCACCGCCTTCGCCATGGACTCCGTCGCCCTGCTGGACCGCACCGGCGGCGAGGTCCTGGCCGCCAGCGAGGGCGAGGGCGCACCGGAGCCCGGACAGTCCGCCGAGTCCACCGTGTCCGCCGAGTCCACCGAGGTCCCGGTCGGCGCCGACGCCGTGCTCGTCCTCACCGGCCGCCGGCTGCCCGCCGCCGGCCAGCGCGTCCTCACCGCCTTCGCCGCCCACGTCGGCGCCGCCCTGGAACGCGACCGGCTCGCCGTGGCCGCCGCCGAGGTCGAGCCGATCAGGGCCGCCGACCGGATGCGCACCGCCCTGCTCGCCGCCGTCAGCCACGACCTGCGCACCCCGCTCGCCGCCGCCCTCGCCTCGGTCGGCTCGCTGCGCAGCCCCGACGTCGAGTTCTCGCCCGAGGACCAGGCCGAACTGCTCGCCACCGCCGACGAGTCCCTGGTCAGGCTCACCCGGCTGGTGGACAACCTGCTCGACATGAGCCGCCTCCAGGCCGGCGCCCTCACCCTCCACCTCGCCGAGACCCACCTGGACGAGATCCTGCCCCGGGCGCTGGACACCCTCCCCGACCCGTCCGCCCCCGTGCAGCCGCTCGACCTCGACACCGCCCCGGCGGTCCTCGCCGACCCCCCGCTGCTGGAACGCGTCCTGGCCAACGTCATCACCAACGCGCTGCGGCACAACGCCCCCGGCGCACCCGTCCTGGTCACCGCCAGCCACCACGCCGAGCGGGTGGAGATCCGGGTGATCGACCGCGGCCCCGGAATCGCCCCCGGGGACCGCGACCGCGTCTTCCTCCCCTTCCAACGCCTCGGCGACACCGACAACACCACCGGCGTCGGCCTCGGCCTCGCGCTCTCCCGCGGCCTCGCCGAGGCCATGGGCGGCAGCCTGGAGGTCGAGGACACCCCCGGCGGCGGCACCACCATGCTGCTGACCCTGCCCGCCGCACACCCGGGAGGGGTGCACCCGGATGAGTGAAATCCTGGTCGTCGACGACGAGCCGGCCCTGCTGCGCACCCTGCGGATCAACCTCAGCGCCCGTCAGTACGCCGTCCGCACCGCCGCCAGCGGGGGCGAGGCGCTGGACCGTGCCGCGCACACCGCACCCGACGCCGTCCTGCTCGACCTCGGCCTGCCGGACCTGGACGGCATGGAGGTCATCCGCGGCCTGCGCAGCCGCAGCGCGGTGCCGATCATCGTGCTCTCCGGCCGTTCCGGCGCCGCCGACAAGGTGGGCGCGCTGGACGCCGGCGCCGACGACTACCTCACCAAGCCCTTCCTGATGGAGGAACTGCTGGCCAGGCTGCGCGCCGTCCTGCGGCGGCCGCCGGGCGGCGGGCCCGCGCCGGCCGCGCCGGTGATCGGCGACCACACCGTGGACCTCGCCGCCACCACGGTGACCGGTCCCGGCGGCCCGGTCCGGCTGACCCCCATCGAGTGGCGGATCCTCACCCTGCTGCTGGCCAACCCCGGCCGGCTGGTGCCCGGCCGGCAGATCCTGCGCGAGGTGTGGGGCCCGGCCCAGGAGGGGCGCGGCAACTACCTGCGGGTCTACCTGGCCGGCCTGCGGCGCAAGCTGGAACGCGACCCGGGCCGCCCGCGCCACCTGATCACCGAGCCCGGCATCGGCTACCGCTACGAGCCCTGAGCCCCGGTCAGCCCGGGCGCCGGCGGGAGGGCGCGCGTCCGGAGCCGTGCGCCGCTGTCACCCGTTCAGCTCCCGTCCAGGCCGCCCGACTGCCGGGGCAGCGCCAGCACCACCGTGTCGGCGAACTCCCGCACCGCACTGGTCCGGCTGACCACCCGTCCGCTGTGCACCACCAGCCGGCTGTGTCCGCCCGCGAGCGCCCCCGCCAGGCTGTCCCCGCGCACCGCCAGCAGCTCCGCCGGGAACCCGGCGTCCACCCGGACCGGCGGCAGCCCGAGCGCCGCCCGCGCCTGGTTCGCCACCGCGTCGTACGCCGCCTCCGGCCCCAGCGCTCCGCTCGCCGCCAGCAGGTACGCGGCCTCCAGCGGATCCGCCCGGCCCACCGGGTTGGCCGGGTCGCGCAGGGCGCCGCTGCCCGCCGCGAGCGGCACCCGCGCGTCCACCAGCTCGCGCAGCAGCTCCGGCCGCAGCACCGGGGCCCGGCCCTCCAGTCCGGTGCAGCAGCCGTTCTGCGGCAGGCAGACCACCCGGACGCCGCTGGTGGCCAGCACCGTCGCCGCGCCCGGCGTCAGCGCCCCGCACGGGCCGAGCACCACCCGGGGCCGCAGCGGGGCGAGCGCGCTCGCCAGCCGGGCCAGCTGCGCCGGCTCGGCGGCCGTGGTGTGCAGGTCGACCGGGCAGTCCGCCTCCCGGGCGGCCTCCAGCAGCACCCGGACGTACCCCGCCGGGTCGGGGTCCAGCTCCGGACAGCCGCCGGCCGCCGTGGCGCCCAGTTTGAGCGCCTCGCGCAGCTGGGCCCGGCCGTCCGCCCCGGCCCGGCCGGTGAGCAGCCGGGGCATCGCGACAGCCTGCAGCTCGGCGAGGCCGCGCAGTGCCTGCCGGGCGGTGAGCACCGCCTCCAGCCGGCGCAGCCCGTGCACGTCGCCGATCCGGACGTGGGTCCGCTGGGCGGTGGCGCCGTAGCCGAGCGAGGTGAGCGCCGCCTCGGTGACCCGCCGGGTGAGGTCGGCGGAGGTCTCCGGCGGCGGGGCGGGCAGGGCGGCGGCGAAGGCGGCGTCGTAGTGGGCGTGCGCCTCGGCCGGGGCCGGCAGCAGCAGGTAGCCCCGGAGGTCGATCCGGGCGCCGGTGGTGGCGGTGGGGGCGCCGGGCAGGGCGGGCAGCGGGCCGAGGCTGCCGGCGGTGCCGACGGCCTGGATCCGGTCGCCGCTGATCCGGACGTCCACCACCCGGCCGTCGGCGAGCCGGGCGTCGGTGAGCAGCAGGACGGGGCCGTGCCCGAGCGGGTTGGCCGCCGGGCCGGGCCCGGAGTGCGGCCCGTCGGCGGCTGCGCTGTCCATCGCCCGGCTCCCTACTCGCGCTGGCCCGTCCCGGCCGGGCCGGCCCGATGGGCGGCCCGTCCCGGTCAATGAGCGACGAGCCTATGGCGCGCGGGCACGGGCCGCCGGGAGGCGGGCATCGGTCGTGTCGGGCCGGGCCGCGCCGTCGGGGGCCGGTCGAACGCCAGGCCTTCGATCGCTCGCCCGTCCGTGCCGCCGACCTGCGGACTTCACGGCGGGATACGGATTTCACCTCTGGGCGCGGAACGTGTAATGTCTTCCTCGTTCGCCCCTATAGCTCAGTCGGTAGAGCGTCTCCATGGTAAGGAGAAGGTCTGCGGTTCGATTCCGCATGGGGGCTCTGGTGAGAGGGAGTCAGCTTCGGCTGTGCTCCGGATCACTGTGGCGGTGTAGCTCAGTTGGTAGAGCAAGCGGCTCATAATCGCTGTGTCACCGGTTCAAGTCCGGTCACCGCTACCCCGCGTAGTCGGTCGGGAGATCGCACTCCCGGTCGGCTACTCTTGTTGTGTTCTTATTCATTGTCCAAGGAAGGCACTCCCGTGGCTGCCACCGACGTCCGCCCGAAGATCACGCTGGCCTGCGTGGAGTGCAAGGAGCGGAACTACATCACCAAGAAGAACCGGCGTAACGACCCGGACCGTCTTGAGATGAAGAAGCACTGCCCCCGCTGCAACTCGCACACCGCGCACCGCGAGACCCGCTGACCCTGTTGCAGGGCGCCGGGCCTGTGTGAATCCAGGTCTCCGACTCCGGGCCGTACCCCTCGCTGGGTGCGGCCCGGAGTCTTTTTCGTCACCCACCGGACTGTTCGAGGAGTTGCCCGTGGCACTCGACCCCTCCTTCATCGGGCGGACCTACCCGCCCACCGAGCCGTACGAGGTCGGCCGGGAGAAGATCCGTGAGTTCGCGGTCGCCGTCGGCGACGCCAACCCGGCGTACACCGACCCGGAGGCGGCCAGGGCGCTCGGCCACCAGGACGTCATCGCCCCGCCGACCTTCCCCTTCGTGCTCACCTTCCAGGCCGCCGCCCAGGTGGTCCAGGACCCCGAGCTGGGCCTGGACTACAGCCGGGTGGTGCACGGCGACCAGAAGTTCGCGTACACCCGCCCGGTGCGGGCCGGCGACCGGCTCACGGTCGCGGTGACCATCGACAACATCAAGTCGCTGGCCGGCAACGACGTGCTCACGGTGCGCGGCGAGGTGACGGACGCCGACGGCGGGCACGTGGTGACGTCGGTCATGACCCTGGTGGCCCGGGCCGCCGACGAGTCGGGGGAGTAACGCGATGGCGATCAGCTACGACGAGGTCGCGGCCGGCACCGAGCTGCCCGCGCAGTCCTTCCCCGTGACGCGCGCCACCCTGGTGCAGTACGCGGGCGCCTCCGGCGACTTCAACCCGATCCACTGGAACGAGAAGTTCGCCACCGAGGTCGGCCTGCCGGACGTCATCGCGCACGGCATGTTCACCATGGCCGAGGCGATCCGGGTGGTCACCGACTGGGTCGGCGACCCGGCCGCGGTGGTCGAGTACGGCGTCCGCTTCACCCGTCCGGTGCCGGTGCCCAACGACGGCGTCGGCTCCGTGATCGAGGTCACCGGCAAGGTGGCGAAGCTGCTGGACGACCGCAAGGTCCAGGTCGACCTGGTGGCGACCTACGCCGGCCAGAAGGTCCTCGGCATGTCCAGGGCCGTCGTCCGGCTGGCCTGAGCGGCGGGCGGCGTACGGGCTCCCCGTACGCTGGGGGGCGTGCTGGTAGAACTCGACGCCCCCCTCGCCCCGCTGACCACCCTCCGGCTCGGCGGCCCCGCCCGCCGGCTGGTGACCGCGACCACCGACGAGGACGTGATCGCCGCCGTCCGCGAGGCCGACGCGGCCGGCGAGCCGCTGCTGGTCCTCGGCGGCGGCTCCAACCTGGTGATCGGCGACGCCGGCTTCGCCGGCACCGTGCTGCGGATCGCCACCACCGGCTTTCTGCTGGACGGCACCGCCCTGGAGCTGGCCGCGGGCGAGGTCTGGGCCGACGCGGTCGCCCGCACGGTGGACCACGGCCTGGCCGGCATCGAGTTCCTGGCCGGCATCCCCGGCTCGGCCGGCGCCACGCCGGTCCAGAACGTCGGCGCCTACGGCCAGGAGGTGGCGCAGTCCGTCACCGAGGTGGTCGCCTACGACCGCCGGGCCGGCGAGGTCGTCACCCTCTCCAACGCCGAGTGCGCCTTCTCCTACCGGCACAGCCGCTTCAAGGCCGACCCGGACCGCTACGTCGTCCTGCGGGTCCGCTTCGGCCTCCAGGACAACGGCGGGCTGTCCGCCCCGGTCGCCTACGCGGAGACCGCCCGGCACCTGGGCGTCGAGCCGGGCGAACCGGTGGCGCTGCGCGCGGCCTTCGAGGCCGTGCTGCGGCTGCGCTCCGGCAAGGGCATGGTGCTGGACGCCGCCGACCACGACACCTGGTCGGCCGGCTCCTTCTTCACCAACCCGGTGCTGACCGCCGAGCAGTACGCCGCCTTCCTGGCGCTGGTCGCCGGGCGCGAGCTCACCGCCCCCGCCTACCCGGCGCCGGACGGCTGCACCAAGACCTCGGCCGCCTGGCTGATCGACAAGGCCGGCTTCGGCAAGGGCTACGGCAGCGGCCCGGCGACCCTCTCCACCAAGCACACCCTGGCCCTGACCAACCGCGGCGCGGCCACCGCCGAGGACCTGCTGGCGCTGGCCCGGGAGATCCGCGACGGCGTCCGGGCGGCGTTCGGGGTGGAGCTGGTGAACGAGCCGGTGATGGTGGGCGTCAAGCTGTAGCCGACCCGTCCAGCAGCCAGGCGTCGATGTCCGCCAGCAGTTCCTTGCGGGTGCTCTCCGGGGCGCACGAGCCGCGGACCGACTGGCGGGCCAGCTCGGCGAGTTCCGCGTCGCCGAAGCCGAGCACGTCGCGGGCCAGGCCGTACTGCTCGGCCAGCCGGGTGCCGAACAGCAGCGGGTCGTCGGCGCCCAGGGCGAGCGGCACGCCCGCGTCGAACAGCCGGCGTAGCGGCACGTCCTCGGCGCGCTCGTAGACGCCGAGCGAGACGTTGGACGAGGGGCAGACCTCGCAGGTGACCTGACGGTCGGCCAGCCGCTGCATCAGCCGGGGGTCCTCGGCGGCCCGGACGCCGTGGCCGATCCGGCCCGCGCCGAGGTCGTCCAGGCAGTCCCGGACGGACTCCGGGCCGGCCAGCTCGCCGCCGTGCGGGGCGGCCAGCAGCCCGCCCTTGCGGGCGATGTCGAAGGCCCGGTCGAAGTCCCGGGCGAGGCCGCGCCGCTCGTCGTTGGAGAGGCCGAAGCCGACCACGCCCCGGTCGGCGTACCGGACGGCGAGCCGGGCCAGCGTCCGCGCGTCCATCGGGGACTTCATCCGGTTGGCCGCGACCAGCACGCGGATGCCGACGCCGGTGGCCGTGGAGGCGTGCTCCACCGCGTCGAGGATCAGTTCCAGGGCGGGGATCAGGCCGCCGAGCCGGGGTGCGTACGAGGTCGGGTCGACCTGGATCTCCAGCCAGCGCGAGCCGTCCCGCCGCTCGTCCTCGGCGGTCTCCAGCACCAGGCGGCGGATGTCGGACTCGTCCCGCAGGACGGAGCGGGCGGTGTCGTAGAGACGCTGGAAGCGGAACCAGCCGCGTTCGTCGGTGGCCCGCAGCTTGGGCGGCTCGCCGGAGCAGAGTGCCTCCGGCAGCCGGACGCCGTGCTTGTCGGCCAGCTCCAGCAGGGTGGCGGGGCGCATCGAGCCGGTGAAGTGCAGGTGCAGGTGGGCCTTCGGGAGGCCCCTGACGTCGCGCGGATTCAACAGGCGTTCCATCCGCCGATACTGCCGCATCGGACCCGGATACGGGAACCGCCCCCTTCGCGTCCCCCGAAGGGGTGAAAAGGGGGCGGCCTCGCGGGGCGGGTGCCGTCAGGCGGTCGCCTCGCCGAGCAGCTTCTGGATCCGGGCGACGCCCTCGACCAGGTCGGTGTCGCCGAGCGCGTACGACAGGCGCAGGTAGCCCGGGGTGCCGAAGGCCTCACCGGGGACGACCGCGACCTCGGCCTCGTCCAGGATCAGCGTGGCCAGCTCGGCGGAGGTCTGCGGACGCTGCCCGCGGATCTCCTTGCCCAGCAGGGCCTTGACGGACGGGTACACGTAGAACGCGCCCTCGGGCTCGGGGCAGAGCACGCCCTCGATCTCGTTGAGCATCTTCACGATGGTGCGGCGGCGCCGGTCGAAGGCGGTGCGCATCTCGTGCACGGCGGAGAGGTCGCCGGCGACGGCGGCGAGCGCGGCCCGCTGGGCGACGTTGGAGACGTTCGAGGTGGCGTGCGACTGCAGGTTGGTCGCGGCCTTGACGACGTCCTTGGGGCCGATCACCCAGCCCACCCGCCAGCCGGTCATCGCGTAGGTCTTGGCGACACCGTTGACCACGATGCACTTGTCGGCCAGCTCGGGCAGCAGGGCCGGCAGCGAGGTGAACTCGGCGTCGCCGTAGACCAGGTGCTCGTAGATCTCGTCGGTGAGCACCCAGAGGCCGTGCTCCAGCGCCCAGCGGCCGATCGCCTCGGCCTCGGCCCGGGTGTAGACCGCGCCGGTCGGGTTGGACGGCGAGACGAAGAGCACCACCTTGGTGTTCTCGGTGCGGGCGGCCTCCAGCTGCTCGACCGAGACCTTGTAGCCGGTGGTCTCGTCGGTCACGACCTCGACCGGGACGCCGCCGGCCAGCTGGATCGACTCCGGGTAGGTGGTCCAGTACGGCGCCGGGACGATGACCTCGTCGCCCGGGTCGAGGATCGCGGCGAAGGCCTCGTAGATGGCCTGCTTGCCGCCGTTGGTCACCAGCACCTGGGAGGCGTCCACCTCGTAGCCGGAGTCGCGCAGCGTCTTGGCGGCGATCGCGGCCTTCAGCTCGGGCAGGCCGCCGGCCGGGGTGTAGCGGTGGTTCCTCGGGTCGCGGCAGGCCTCGACGGCCGCCTCGACGATGTAGTCCGGGGTCGGGAAGTCCGGCTCGCCGGCGCCGAAGCCGATCACCGGCCGGCCGGCCGCCTTGAGGGCCTTGGCCTTGGCGTCCACGGCGAGGGTCGCGGACTCGGCGATCGCGCCGATCCGGGCGGACACGCGGCGGTCGGCGGGACGGACGGAACTGTCGGGCTGCGGGGTGGAAGCGCTCATGCCTGCATGGTCGCAGAACCGGGACGGACCGGGCATGGGGGTTTCACGATATGTACGGGCTCGTCCGCATGCCGGCGAGCCCCGGGACCGGCCGGGGGCGGGCCGCGGAGCCGGTCGTGGCAGGTCGGCTGCCCGACCTGCGCGGAAGAGGTTCGACCAAACACCCCTCGACCACGTACACTCACTCCTCGACGGCCACCGAGAAGCCAAAGCTTCCACTGTCTGTACATACAGCGGCGGGAGATGCGGTAGGTTGGTGGTCGCTACCGGAGCCGCGAGGCACCGTAGGGCAATAGCTCAATTGGTAGAGCACCGGTCTCCAAAACCGGCGGTTGGGGGTTCAAGTCCCTCTTGCCCTGCTGCTTGATCCGTACTCAGCCCGTTCGCTCCACAGAGCGAGCGGGCTTGATGCGGAGAGGGCACCGAACAGCACCGCTTTAGCCGGCCGCTCGTGCCCGATCGGGTACGCAGGTGATGATCGGCAGGACCCGGATTCAGGTGAGGACGAGTGACGGAGACCACGGGCTCCACCGCAACGCCTGAGAGCGGCAACCCCGAGGGTGCCGACGGCGCTGCCGAGACCACGCCCGCCGACGAGTCGCGCCGCGACCGCAAGCGGGGCAAGGGCGAGAAGAAGTCCGGCAAGCGGGCCAAGAAGGGCGTCTTCGCCCGGCTTGCGCTTTTCTACCGCCAGATCATCGCCGAGCTGCGCAAGGTCGTCTGGCCCACCCGCAGCGAGCTGGTCAACTACACCACCGTGGTGGTCGTGTTCGTCGTGGTCGTGATGGCCTTCGTGGCCGGTCTGGACTACGGGTTCTCGAAGCTCAGCCTCTGGATCTTCGGCTGACCGAGCCACCCCACCTTCGAAACAGCTTCCCGACCCGGGCCGATTCTTCGGCCCGGGTCGAGCTGTCGGCGCCGGACGTACGCGGCCGCTACCGTTGACTCGGTACTGTTGAAGTCTCCGAGGCTCCTGGCACCCGCGTGAGCGGCGTCCAGCCGGAGCGGCCCCGGAGCGCGCCACCTTCACCATCTCCAGGAAAGAAGCAGCCACCGTGTCTGAGTCCCCCCTGTACGACGCCGACGAGACCGTCCGCGAGGCGGATGTCGCCGCCGAGCTGGACGCGGCCGAGCTGGCTGACGACGCCGAGTCCGCCGAGCAGATCGTGGACGCCTCGGACAGTGACGAGGACGAGGTCGAGGCCTTCGACGAGGCCGAGGCCGGCGAGCCCGCCGAGGAGGCCGCGCTGCACGTGGAGTCCGACGAGGAGCTCGCCGCCGAGGAGGCCGAGGTCGAGGACGCCGAGGCCGAGGACGACGCCGAGGTCGAGGACGACGCCGAGGCCGAGCCCGCCGTCGAGGTCGACCCGGTCGCCAAGTTCCGCGAGGACCTGCGCTTCATGCCGGGCGAGTGGTACGTGATCCACACCTACGCCGGCTACGAGAACCGGGTGAAGCAGAACCTGGAGCAGCGTGCGGTCTCGCTGAACGTCGAGGAGTACATCTTCCAGGCCGAGGTGCCGCAGGAGGAGGTCGTCCAGATCAAGAACGGCGACCGCAAGACCATCCGCCAGAACAAGCTCCCCGGCTACGTCCTGGTGCGCATGGACCTCACCCCGGAGTCCTGGGGCGTCGTGCGCAACACCCCCGGTGTCACCGGCTTCGTCGGCAACGCCTACGACCCGTACCCGCTGACCCTGGACGAGGTCGTCAAGATGCTCGCCCCGGACGTCGAGCGCCAGGCGGCCAAGGAGGCCGGCAAGGCCTCTCCGGTCCGCCCGGTCGAGGTCCAGGTGCTCGACTTCGAGGTCGGCGACTCGGTCACCGTCACCGACGGTCCGTTCGCCACCCTGCAGGCGACCATCAACGAGATCAACCCCGACTCGAAGAAGGTCAAGGGCCTGGTCGAGATCTTCGGCCGGGAGACCCCGGTCGAGCTCTCCTTCGACCAGATCCAGAAGAACTAGTCCCACGGACTTCGGATTCGGGGCGGGGCCGAGGGCCCTGCCCCGAATCCGTTTTGGTCCAGCGGCTCCGAGCCGTTAGCCTGGTCCGATGTGTGTGCTGGCGACCGGGTGTCGCCCCGGTTCGGCACACACCAGCAATCACCTCTCGGAAGGACCCGGAGAGAAATGCCTCCCAAGAAGAAGAAGGTCACGGGGCTTATCAAGCTCCAGATCAACGCCGGTGCGGCCAACCCGGCGCCGCCGGTCGGCCCCGCGCTGGGTCAGCACGGCGTCAACATCATGGAGTTCTGCAAGGCCTACAACGCTGCGACCGAGTCGCAGCGCGGCATGATCGTGCCGGTGGAGATCACGGTCTACGACGACCGCTCCTTCACCTTCATCACGAAGACGCCGCCGGCCGCGCGCCTCATCCTGAAGGCCGCGGGCATCGACAAGGGCTCCAGCGAGCCGCACAAGACCAAGGTCGCCAAGCTCACCGGCGCCCAGGTCCGCGAGATCGCCACCACCAAGATGCCCGACCTGAACGCCAACGACCTGGACGCGGCGGCGAAGATCATCGCCGGCACCGCCCGGTCGATGGGCATCACCGTCGAGGGCTGAGCAGCCCCGTCCCGTCAGGGACTGATCTCTCAGTCTCGTCCCCCGTGGTAGGGCCTGCGCAGGCCCGTGACACCACAACTCCCATCACCATTCAGGAGCAGCAGTGAAGCGCAGCAAGGCTCTGAAGGCCGCGGACGCTCAGGTCGACCGCGAGCGCCTTTACGCCCCCCTCGAGGCCATCCGCCTCGCCAAGGCGACCAGCACCTCCAAGTTCGACGGCACCGTCGAGGTCGCCATGCGTCTGGGCGTCGACCCGCGCAAGGCCGACCAGATGGTCCGCAGCACCGTGATCCTCCCGCACGGCACCGGTAAGACCGCTCGGGTCCTGGTCTTCGCGACCGGCGAGCGTGCCGAGGCCGCGCGTGCTGCGGGTGCCGACATCGTCGGTGCCGACGAGCTCATCGACGAGGTCGCCAAGGGCAAGCTGGACTTCGACGCCGTCGTCGCCACCCCGGACCTCATGGGCAAGGTCGGCCGCCTCGGCCGCGTGCTCGGTCCCCGTGGTCTGATGCCGAACCCGAAGACCGGCACCGTCACCCCGGATGTCGCCAAGGCTGTCAACGACATCAAGGGCGGCAAGATCGAGTTCCGCGTCGACAAGCACTCGAACCTGCACTTCATCATCGGTAAGGTCTCCTTCACCGACGAGCAGCTGGTCGAGAACTACGCCGCCGCGCTGGACGAGGTGCTCCGCGCCAAGCCGTCCGCCGCCAAGGGCCGCTACATCAAGAAGACCGCGGTCTCCAGCACCATCGGCCCCGGCATCCCGGTGGACCCGAACCGCACCCGCAACCTCCTGGTCGAGGAGGACCCGGCCGCCGTCTGAGCCCTGAGCTCCGACCGGTAGCCGCGTCCTGGGCGCAGCATTCCGCACGTCGGGCCCGTACCCCCTTCACCGGGGGTGCGGGCCCGTCGTCGTTTCCGGATCGAGACCGGGACGGGGCGGACGCGCGGCGCGGCTCGTCGTACGCTCAGCCGGTCCGATCGTGTGATTGTGTGACCGCCGGAGTGTGCCGTGCCGCCCGCCCTTCGCCCCGCCGCCTGGGGGGCGGCCCTGCTGCTGCTCGCCGGCTGCCTCACCGCCTGCAGCCTGCTGGCCGTCTCGGGGGACCGCACGCCGGCCGGCGCGGCGGCGACCGTCCGGCCGCCCAAGCAGGTCCTGCTCTCGGCCGCCCAGGCCCTGGACGACTCCGGCGGCGCCCGCGTCCAGGCGGTCGAGGAGGGCCCGGCCGGGCGGCGCACCGCCACCGGCACGGTCACCTGGGGCGCCCGGGACACGGCCGACCTGACCGTCACCGACGAGCAGGGCACCGCCCGGCTGCGCGCCCAGGACGGATCACTCGAACTCGCCTACGACGGTGGGCCGGTGAAGCGCGCCGACCGGGCCGCCGCCGAGTCGCTGGACCCGCGAGCCCCCGGCGCGGCCTTCGCGGGCGGCTGGATCGGCGGGCTGGTCGCCAACCCGGGCGGTCCGGCGCACTCGATGGCTATGGCCGGAAAGCTCACCCCGCTCGGTGCCGAGCAGCTGGCCGGCACCACGGTCGCGCACTACCGGGGCTCGGCACCGGTCGCCGACTTCCTCGCCGCCGACGAGGGCCTGGCCCCGGAGCGGCGGGCCGTACTGGCCGGCTGGTACCAGCAGCAGGGGGTCGCCGCGATCGGCTACGACTTCTGGGTCGCGCCCGGCGACCGGCTGCTCCGGCTCCGCGCCACCGTCCAGGGCAGCGCCGGAACCGTGGTCACCACGACCGACGTCTCCGACCCCGGAACGCCCGCGGAGAGCCCGGCCGCGGCGGGGTGATCCCACCGGGCATATCCGGTGGGGAGCGTGTCCGGTGATTCGTTAGAGTCTCCCGAGACGACCCGAGTACCGGGTCGCAAGGGGGGGTTCTTCATGCGTGCTCTGCGCATCGCTGCCGTCGCCGTCACGGCGGCCGTCCTGGTCGCCGGGCTGACGGCCTGCGGCAGTGACGGCAAGGCCGGCACCAAGGCCGCGGGTGACGCGGCCCCCGGCAAGGCGCTCGAACTCGACCCGAAGGCGGCACTGGCCGCCTCGGCCCTGGTGATGCAGAAGGCCGGCAACGCGACGTTCACCGTCGCCGCGCCGGACGGCCTGGAGGCCAGGCCGGGCGCCGGCACCGCCAACTGGTCGGGGGCCAGGACGGCGGTGGAGTACGTCGCCGACGGCCAGGGGCAGAAGCTCAAGGTGCGGATGGTCGGCGGTGACGTCTACTACGGCGTCGGGGCCGCCGCCGGGGCGCCGGGCGAGCTCTGGGTGAAGGCGACGGACGTCGTGTGGCGGGCCAAGGCCGGCCCGTTCGTCATGCTGCTGGGCCAGACCGCCAACCCGGTGGTCCAGCTGGCCGCCGCCCAGTCGGGCCAGATCTCCAAGGGCGGGGCCGAGACCGTCGACGGCGTCCAGCTGACCCGCTACCGCTCGGTCGAGGAGGTCGCCACCGTGCTGGCCGCGGTCCCCGACCTCACGCCGGAGCGCCGTGCCGCGCTGCAGCAGGCCGTGGAGAAGAACGGCAAGACGCTCACCGTCGACTTCTGGCTCAACGCCAAGCAGGAACTCGTCCAGTACCGCGAGTTCGGCGAGAAGGACGGCGAGCAGAAGGCCGTGACCGTGAAGTACACCGGCCTCGGCAGCGCGCCGAAGGTCGAGGCGCCCGCCGAGAACCAGCTCGGCAAGGCCTCGGACCTCGCCAAGCTCCTCAACTGAGCCCACGAGCCGACCGGGCCCACGAGTCAACCGAGCCCACGAGGCTCATCGTTCACCGGCTTCCGCCCCGGGCACACCGTGCGCGCCGGGGCTCCCTGGAGGGGAACCATGGCTGGAACCCGCAATACCGCCATCGCCGTCGTCGTGGCCGCGCTGGCCCTGACGGCGACCGCGTGCAACAACGACGAGAAGAAGACCGACGCCGGGCCCGCCGCGCCGGCCACGGCCGCCGCGCAGCCGGAAACGGCCGCGCCGGCCCCGACGGCCGAGCCGACCAAGGCGCCGCCGGCCAAGCTGACCCCGGCCGCCTACCTCAAGCTGGTCACCGAGAAGACCGGCTCGCAGACCTCCGCCAGGATCACCGAGAAGATCAGCGTCGGTGGCGGCGAGATCACGGCCACCGGCGCCGTCTCCTGGACCGACGGCCTCCGGGGCGAGCTGCTGATGGACATGTCGGGGACCCCGGCCGGCAAGCGGCTCTCCGTCCTCACCGGCGGCGCCACGATGACGGCCCGCTACCTCAAGGACGGGATGTACATGCGGGTCGGCGGGCAGGCGGTGGAGGAGCTGGACGGCAAGCACTGGCTGCACTACGCCTACGCCGACCTGGCCAAGCAGGGTGCCGTCGGCGGCGACCAGCTGAAGAACGCCGACCCGGTCGAGGGGGTCCGCACCCTGATCGCCTCGGGCAAGGTCAGCGAGGCCGGTCAGGAGACCGTCGGCGGCAAGCAGACCACGCACTACACCGGTGTGCTCACGGCGGACGACGTGGCCGCCGCGACCGGCCGTGGGCTGACCGCCGAGCAGGCCGAGAGGCTGAAGAAGAACCTCGGCACCGCCGGCATCACCAGCGAGACGGTCGACGTCTGGGTGGACGCCGACAACCTGGTGGTCCAGCGGACCGAGCAGGCCGACACCAAGGCCGGCCCGTTCAAGGTCACCGTCACCTACTCGGACTACGGCACCAAGGTCCCCACCGAGGCGCCCGACCCCTCCGACGTCGCGGAGCTCGCCGACCTCGTCAAGGCCGGCCAGGGGGGCGCCACCACCTGAGCGGCCCGCTGGTGGCAAGGTGGCTCGGAGCAGACGGAACAGACGGAACAGGCGGGACGGGTCGTACCCGGACGGGACCGGAAGGGGAGCAGGGATGGCGGTGCGGCAGCGGCTGGCCGCGGCGGTGGCCGCGTCGCTGCTGGCGGGCGCCCTGACGGCCTGCGGCGGGGGCGGCGGCACACCGTCCGGGCCCTCCGGCACCCCGACGACGGCCAGCGCCTCCCCGACCGGCCCGGCCAAGCCGACCGACCGCTCGCCGCACGGCGTCCTGCTCTCCGCCCAGCTCGCCATGCAGACCGCCCGCCGGGCCAAGGTCAGCTACCGGCTGGGGGCCGACGCAGGCTCCGGCCCGCTGTTCTGGCTGCCGAAGACCGCGCTCCAGGTGAAACGGTCCACCCCGGCCGAGGCCGAGCAGCTGATCGTGGTGGACACCGTGGCGTACCAGGGCGGCGACGTCGCCACCGCGGCCCGGCTGGGCGGCCGGCACTGGGAGCGGTTCGCCGGCCCGCCGGGCCCGGACGGCCACCGGGAGATCCCGTACGCGGGGCTGATCGACCTGCTCAACCCGGTCGAGGCGCTGGCCGCCGCGACCGCGGACGGGGTGGAGGCGCAGTTCGTCGGCGAGGAGAAGTTCGAGGACTCGGCGGTCGAGCACTACCGGGTCACCACCGACGCCGAGCGGTACGCGGCCGCGCAGACCCAGCTGAGCCAGGCCCGCCGGGACGGCCTGCGTGCCGCGCTCGCCCCCGGCGGGTCGGTCTCGCTGACCCTGGACCTCTGGCTCAACGACAAGGACCAGCTGGTCAAGCTGCAGCGGACCGGCACCGGGGAGAGCGGCCGGGCGGACGACGCGGTGCTCTACTCCGAGCTCGCCGGCTCGCTGTCGGTGCAGGCCCCGGCCGAGGCGGACGCCGTCGACGAGGGCACCCGCAGCGTCCCGCCGCTGGCCCGCTGAGGGCCGTCGGGGAAAGCGGCTGGGGAGCGTCGGGGGCCGGCGGGGAGCCGGCGGGGGCGGGCGATTTGCCCCGGACGGCGCGGGCCGGTTACTGTGGCGGAGCCAAAGACCGCTGGTTGTCGCCGTGCTCTCGCGAGAGGGTGCGCGACCGAAGGATCTGCGCCTCGTCGCAGGCAGCCCGCGCAGGACTGTTTGGAGCTTGGACTTCCGGGTTCCCCGTGTTCGCACGTGGGCCTGTCGAGGTCGTGCTGAGCCCCGTGCGCCTGCGCACCGGGGCTCTTCTGCTGTTCCGCAGGGGTTTTCCTTCCGTCCGGTGGTCTGCGGCGCGAATGGTCGACTCTTGCGGTCGGCCGGACTTCGACATCACGGAAGGAGGCGTACGCCTATGGCTAGGCCCGACAAGGCTGCTGCCGTCGCCGAGATCACGGAGATGTTCCGTGGCTCGAACGCGGCCGTGCTGACCGAGTACCGCGGTCTGACGGTGAAGCAGGTCAAGACCCTGCGTCGCTCGCTGGGTGACAACGCCCAGTACGCCGTGGTGAAGAACACGCTGACCAAGATCGCGGCCAACGAGGTCGGGATCACGGAGCTCGACGACCTGTTCGCCGGTCCGACGGCTGTTGCCTTCGTCACCGGTGACCCGGTGGAGTCGGCGAAGGCTCTGCGTGACTTCGCCAAGGAGAACCCCGCTCTCGTCATCAAGGGCGGTGTTCTTGATGGCAAGGCACTGTCCGCCGATGACATCAAGAAGCTCGCGGACCTCGAGTCCCGCGAGGTGCTGCTCGCCAAGCTGGCGGGTGCCCTGAAGGCCAAGCAGTCCCAGGCTGCCGCGCTCTTCCAGGCCCTGCCGTCGAAGCTCGTCCGCACTGTGGACGCGCTGCGCGACAAGGTCGAGCAGGGCGGTGCCGGTACGCCGGCTCCCGCCGCCGAGGACGAGGCCGCGGAGTAATTCCGCAGGCTCACGCCTCGCTGCGGGCCCGTGCCCGCCCAACCCGTACATACGGCACCACCTGCCGATTTAGTGGAAGGACGCCATCATGGCGAAGCTGACCCAGGACGAGCTGCTCGCGCAGTTCGAGGAGCTCACCCTCATCGAGCTCGCCGCCTTCGTGAAGGCCTTCGAGGAGAAGTTCGACGTCACCGCTGCCGCCCCGGTCGCCGTTGCCGCCGCCGGTGGCCCGGCCGCCGCGGCCGAGGCCGTCGAGGAGCAGGACGAGTTCGACGTCATCCTCGAGGCCGCTGGCGACAAGAAGATCCAGGTCATCAAGGAGGTGCGCACCCTGACCTCCCTCGGCCTGAAGGAGGCCAAGGACCTCGTTGACACCGCTGGTGCCAAGGTCCTGGAGAAGGTTGCCAAGGACGTTGCCGAGAAGGCCAAGGCCGCCCTCGAGGGTGCCGGCGCCAAGGTCACCGTCAAGTGACTCTCCTCCGGCCCTGAGGGCCGGGAGGTGCCTTCACGCCCCCTGCGGGGCTGAGGATGCCGGGGCCGGGCCGATCACCCTTGCGGGTGGTCGGCCCGGCCTTTTCACGTACCCGGGCCCGGCCGGGCGGCCGGACCGCGTTCCGCCCGCGCGGCCGGGCGCGCACTCGGCACTGTCGGTGCGGACGGGTATGGTGATCGCTGTGATCGGGAGTGGCCCTCACCACGGCTTCTGTAACGCCGGGCGGGTCCGCAGCGATGAACGGGTCGAGGTCCGCACCGGAGGCGGGCCCTTGACGAACCAGGCGCGGCGCGCGATTCTCAAGGCGCGAGCCCGCCCGGTTGGTCTGCTGCTGGATGCATAACCAGCGCCTCCGGAGGGAAGTGACTCCACGTGAGTTGTGGAGGCCCGGGGCTCCCGGGCCAGTGCAGTACCCGGTGGGCGTCCGCGTCCGCCGGCTACCGGGAGGAGTCTCCGATTCGGTTTCCGAATCAGAGCTGGACAGCAGTGTGCCGTTTGGCTACACTGTCCCTTTGCGCTGCCTGTTAGCTGCTCCGTGACTCGTCGCCCGGAGTTTGCGTTGCCCTGAAGGGGTCTGGCATCGCCTCCGCAAAACGGCTCTGACCTGGGGTTCCACCCACGGCAGAGGCCAGTGGCGAGGGAGGCGGGACCAAGCCCAAGCAGGCCCGGCTGGTACGCGCGTAGTGAGCTCCGAGCCCTCGGAAGGACCCCCCTCTTGGCCGCGCCGCGCAACGCCTCGAACAATTCCGCCGCATCCACCGCCCCGCTCCGCGTCTCGTTCGCGAAGATCAAGGAGCCCCTTGAGGTCCCGAACCTCCTGGCCCTGCAGACCGAGAGCTTTGACTGGCTGCTCGGCAACGCGGCCTGGAAGGCCCGGGTCGAGGCGGCCCTGGAGAGTGGTCAGGACGTCCCCACCAAGTCCGGTCTGGAGGAGATCTTCGAGGAGATCTCGCCGATCGAGGACTTCAGTGGGTCGATGTCGCTGACCTTCCGCGACCACCGTTTCGAGCCGCCGAAGAACTCCATTGACGAGTGCAAGGACCGCGACTTCACGTTCGCGGCTCCGCTCTTCGTCACGGCCGAGTTCACCAACAACGAGACCGGTGAGATCAAGTCTCAGACGGTCTTCATGGGCGACTTCCCGCTCATGACCCACAAGGGCACGTTCGTGATCAACGGCACCGAGCGTGTCGTCGTCTCGCAGCTGGTCCGCTCCCCGGGTGTGTACTTCGACTCCACCCTGGACAAGGTGTCCGACAAGGACATCTACTCCTGCAAGGTCATCCCCTCGCGTGGTGCCTGGCTGGAGATGGAGATCGACAAGCGCGACATGGTCGGCGTCCGCATCGACCGCAAGCGCAAGCAGTCCGTCACCGTGCTGCTCAAGGCGCTCGGCTGGACCAACGAGATGATTCTCGAGGAGTTCGGCGAGTACGAGTCGATGCGCGCCACCCTGGAGAAGGACCACACCCAGGGCCAGGACGACGCGCTGCTGGACATCTACCGCAAGCTGCGCCCGGGCGAGCCGCCGACGCGTGAGGCCGCGCAGACGCTGTTGGAGAACCTGTACTTCAACCCGAAGCGCTACGACCTCGCGAAGGTCGGCCGTTACAAGGTCAACCGCAAGCTGGGCAACGCCGAGTCGCTGGACTCCGGCGTGCTCACCGAGCCCGACATCATCGGTGCGATCAAGTACCTGGTGAAGCTGCACGCGGGCGAGACCGAGTGGCGTGACGACGAGGGCCGCGACATCGTGGTCGAGGTCGACGACATCGACCACTTCGGCAACCGCCGCCTGCGCAACGTCGGCGAGCTCATCCAGAACCAGGTCCGTACGGGTCTCGCCCGTATGGAGCGCGTCGTGCGCGAGCGCATGACCACCCAGGACGTCGAGGCGATCACGCCGCAGACCCTGATCAACATCCGGCCGGTCGTCGCCTCCATCAAGGAGTTCTTCGGCACCAGCCAGCTGTCGCAGTTCATGGACCAGACGAACCCGCTGTCGGGCCTGACCCACAAGCGTCGTCTGTCCGCCCTCGGTCCCGGTGGTCTCTCCCGTGAGCGCGCCGGCTTCGAGGTCCGTGACGTGCACCCCTCGCACTACGGCCGCATGTGTCCGATCGAGACCCCCGAAGGCCCGAACATCGGTCTGATCGGGTCGCTGGCCTCGTACGGCCGGGTGAACGCCTTCGGCTTCATCGAGACCCCGTACCGCAAGGTCGTCGACGGTGTGGTCACCGAGCAGGTGGACTACCTCACCGCCGACGAGGAGGACCGCTACGTCATCGCCCAGGCGAACGCGCCGCTGACCGTGGACCTGCACTTCGCCGAGCCGCGCGTCCTGGTCCGCCGCCGTGGTGGCGAGATCGACTACATCCCGGGCACCGAGATCGACTACATGGACGTCTCGCCGCGCCAGATGGTGTCGGTCGCGACCGCCATGATCCCGTTCCTCGAGCACGACGACGCCAACCGCGCGCTCATGGGCTCGAACATGATGCGCCAGGCGGTGCCGCTGCTGAAGAGCGAGGCTCCGCTGGTCGGTACCGGCATGGAGTACCGCTGCGCCGTCGACGCCGCGGACGTCATCACCGCCGAGAAGCCCGGTGTCGTCCAGGAGGTCTCGGCCGACTACGTCACCGTGGCCAACGACGACGGCACGTACACCACGTACCGCGCCGCCAAGTTCACCCGCTCGAACCAGGGCACCGCCTTCAACCAGAAGGTGCTCGTGGACGAGGGCGCCCGGGTCGAGGCCGGCCAGGTCCTGGCCGACGGCCCGTGCACCGACGAGGGCGAGATGGCCCTCGGCAAGAACCTGCTCGTGGCGTTCATGTCGTGGGAGGGTCACAACTACGAGGACGCGATCATCCTGTCGCAGCGCCTCGTGCAGGACGACGTCCTCTCCTCGATCCACATCGAGGAGCACGAGGTCGACGCCCGTGACACCAAGCTCGGCCCCGAGGAGATCACCCGGGACATCCCGAACGTCTCCGAGGAGGTCCTCGCCGACCTCGACGAGCGCGGCATCATCCGGATCGGCGCCGACGTCGTCACCGGCGACATCCTGGTCGGCAAGGTCACCCCGAAGGGTGAGACCGAGCTGACCCCGGAGGAGCGCCTGCTCCGCGCGATCTTCGGTGAGAAGGCGCGTGAGGTCCGCGACACCTCGCTGAAGGTGCCGCACGGTGAGTCCGGCAAGGTCATCGGCGTCCGCGTCTTCGACCGCGAAGAGGGCGACGAGCTGCCCCCGGGCGTGAACCAGCTGGTCCGCGTCTACGTGGCCCAGAAGCGCAAGATCACCAACGGTGACAAGCTCGCCGGCCGCCACGGCAACAAGGGTGTCATCTCCAAGATCCTGCCGGTCGAGGACATGCCGTTCCTGGAGGACGGCACCCCGGTCGACATCATCCTCAACCCGCTGGGTGTCCCGTCCCGAATGAACCCGGGACAGGTCCTGGAGATCCACCTCGGGTGGCTCGCCAAGCAGGGCTGGGACGTCTCCGGCCTCGCCGACGAGTGGGCCCAGCGCCTGCAGGCGATCGGCGCCGACACCGTCCAGGGCGGCACCAACCTCGCCACCCCGGTCTTCGACGGCGCCCGCGAGGACGAGATCACCGGCCTGCTGGACAACACCACCCTCACCCGTGACGGTGAGCGCCTGGTGAACTCCACCGGCAAGGCCCGGCTGTTCGACGGCCGCTCCGGCGAGCCGTTCCCGATGCCGGTCTCGGTCGGCTACATGTACATCCTCAAGCTGCACCACCTGGTCGACGACAAGCTGCACGCCCGCTCGACCGGCCCGTACTCGATGATCACCCAGCAGCCGCTGGGTGGTAAGGCGCAGTTCGGTGGTCAGCGCTTCGGTGAGATGGAGGTGTGGGCCCTTGAGGCATACGGCGCCGCGTACGCGCTGCAGGAGCTGCTCACCATCAAGTCCGACGACGTTCTCGGCCGTGTGAAGGTCTACGAGGCCATCGTCAAGGGCGAGAACATCCCCGAGCCCGGCATTCCCGAGTCCTTCAAGGTCCTCATCAAGGAAATGCAGTCGCTCTGCCTCAACGTGGAGGTGCTGTCCTCGGACGGCCAGTCCATCGAGATGCGGGACTCCGACGAGGACGTGTTCCGCGCCGCCGAGGAGCTCGGCATCGACCTGTCCCGGCGCGAGCCGAGCAGCGTCGAAGAGGTCTGACGGAGGTTGGGCCGGCTCTTAACCACTGAGAGCCGGCCCGCCCCCAGGCCCCCCTCAGACCACACGAACGACTCTCGACTTACGAAAGAGGGCTTGACGACCAGTGCTTGACGTCAACTTCTTCGACGAGCTCCGCATCGGCCTGGCCACCGCCGACGACATCCGCCAGTGGTCGCACGGCGAGGTCAAGAAGCCGGAGACCATCAACTACCGCACCCTGAAGCCCGAAAAGGACGGCCTCTTCTGCGAGAAGATCTTCGGCCCGACCCGGGACTGGGAGTGCTACTGCGGTAAGTACAAGCGCGTCCGCTTCAAGGGCATCATCTGCGAGCGCTGCGGCGTCGAGGTGACCCGCGCCAAGGTGCGCCGCGAGCGGATGGGCCACATCGAGCTGGCCGCCCCGGTCACCCACATCTGGTACTTCAAGGGTGTCCCGTCCCGTCTGGGCTACCTGCTCGACCTGGCGCCGAAGGACCTCGAGAAGGTCATCTACTTCGCCGCCTACATGATCACCTGGGTGGACGACGAGCGTCGCCAGCGCGACCTCCCGTCCCTGGAGGCGCACGTCTCGGTCGAGCGCCAGCAGATCGAGAACCGCCGCGACTCCGACCTCGAGGCCCGTGCCAAGAAGGCCGAGACCGACCTGGCCGAGCTGGAGGCCGAGGGCGCCAAGGCCGACGTGCGCCGCAAGGTGCGCGAGGGTGCCGAGCGCGAGATGAAGCAGCTGCGCGACCGCGCGCAGCGCGAGCTCGACCGCCTCGACGAGGTGTGGGCCCGCTTCAAGAACCTCAAGGTCCAGGACCTCGAGGGCGACGAGCTGCTCTACCGCGAGCTGCGCGACCGCTTCGGCACCTACTTCTCCGGCTCGATGGGCGCGGCGGCCCTCAAGGACCGCCTCGAGACCTTCGACCTGGCGGAGGAGTCCGAGCGCCTGCGCGAGATCATCCGCACCGGCAAGGGCCAGAAGAAGACCCGTGCGCTGAAGCGCCTCAAGGTCGTCTCCGCGTTCCTGCAGACCACCAACAAGCCCAACGGCATGGTGCTGGACTGCGTCCCGGTCATCCCGCCGGACCTGCGTCCGATGGTGCAGCTGGACGGTGGCCGCTTCGCGACCTCCGACCTGAACGACCTGTACCGCCGTGTCATCAACCGCAACAACCGCCTGAAGCGGCTTCTCGACCTCGGCGCGCCCGAGATCATCGTGAACAACGAGAAGCGCATGCTCCAGGAGGCGGTCGACGCCCTGTTCGACAACGGTCGTCGCGGCCGCCCGGTCACGGGCCCCGGCAACCGTCCGCTGAAGTCCCTCAGCGACATGCTGAAGGGCAAGCAGGGTCGTTTCCGCCAGAACCTGCTCGGCAAGCGCGTCGACTACTCGGCCCGTTCGGTCATCGTCGTCGGCCCGCAGCTCAAGCTGCACCAGTGTGGTCTGCCCAAGGCCATGGCGCTGGAGCTCTTCAAGCCGTTCGTGATGAAGCGCCTGGTCGACCTGAACCACGCGCAGAACATCAAGTCGGCCAAGCGCATGGTCGAGCGCGCCCGCCCGGTCGTGTGGGACGTGCTCGAAGAGGTCATCGCCGAGCACCCGGTGCTGCTGAACCGTGCACCCACCCTGCACCGCCTCGGCATCCAGGCCTTCGAGCCGCAGCTGGTCGAGGGCAAGGCCATCCAGATCCACCCGCTCGTCTGCACCGCGTTCAACGCGGACTTCGACGGTGACCAGATGGCCGTCCACCTGCCGCTCTCCGCGGAGGCGCAGGCTGAGGCCCGCATCCTGATGCTGTCCTCGAACAACATCCTGAAGCCGGCCGACGGTCGCCCCGTCACCATGCCGACCCAGGACATGGTGCTCGGTCTGTTCTTCCTCACCTCGGACCGCGAGAACGTGAAGGGCGCCGGCCGCACCTTCTCGTCGACCGCCGAGGCGATCATGGCCTTCGACGCCCGCGAGCTGGACGTCCAGGCCCCGATCGAGCTGCGTCTGGCGATCGGCACCGTCCCGCCCCGTGGCTGGACCGCGCCGGTGGACGAGGACGGCCAGTCGACCTGGTTCGAGGGCGAGTCCTTCCGCCTGCACACCACCCTGGGCCGCGCGCTCTTCAACGAGCTGCTGCCCGAGGACTACCCGTTCGTCGACTACGAGGTGGGCAAGAAGCAGCTCTCCGCGATCGTCAACGACCTGGCGGAGCGCTACCCCAAGGTCGTCGTCGCGGCGACCCTGGACAACCTGAAGGCGGCCGGCTTCCACTGGTCGACCCGTTCCGGTGTCACCGTCTCGATCTCCGACGTCGTCGTCCCGCCGACCAAGGGCCAGATCCTCGAGGGCTACGAGGCGCAGGCCGAGAAGATCCAGAAGCAGTACGAGCGCGGTCTGATCACCAACGACGAGCGCAAGCAGGAGCTCATCGGCATCTGGACCCGGGCGACCAACGAGGTTGCCGAGGCCATGAACGAGAACTTCCCGAAGACGAACCCCATCTTCATGATGGTCGACTCGGGTGCTCGTGGAAACATGATGCAGATGCGCCAGATCGCCGGTATGCGTGGTCTGGTGTCGAACGCCAAGAACGAGACGATCGCCCGTCCCATCAAGGCGTCGTTCCGTGAGGGCCTCTCCGTGCTGGAGTACTTCATCTCCACCCACGGTGCCCGTAAGGGTCTGGCCGACACCGCCCTCCGTACCGCCGACTCCGGCTACCTCACCCGTCGTCTGGTCGACGTCTCCCAGGACGTCATCATTCGCGAGGAGGACTGCGGCACCGAGCGCGGCCTGAAGCTGGCGATCGGTTCCGTGGGCGCCGACGGCGTGCTGCGCAAGGCCGACGACGTCGAGACCAGCGTGTACGCCCGCATGCTCGCCGAGGACATCACCGTCGACGGCAAGCTGCTGGCCACCGCCAACACCGACCTCGGTGACGTGCTGATCGACGAGCTGATCCGCCACAACATCGCCGAGGTCAAGACCCGCTCGATCCTGACCTGTGAGTCGGCCGTCGGCACCTGCGCCATGTGCTACGGGCGCTCGCTGGCCACCGGCAAGCTGGTCGACATCGGTGAGGCGGTCGGCATCATCGCCGCCCAGTCCATCGGTGAGCCCGGTACCCAGCTGACCATGCGTACCTTCCACACCGGTGGTGTGGCCGGTGACGACATCACCCAGGGTCTGCCGCGTGTCGTCGAGCTCTTCGAGGCCCGTACCCCCAAGGGTGTGGCCCCGATCTCGGAGGCGCAGGGCCGGGTCCGCATCGAGGACACCGAGAAGACCCGCAAGCTGGTCGTCACGCCGGACGACGGCACCGACGAGATCGCCTACCCGGTCTCGAAGCGTGTGAAGCTGCTCGTCAGCGAGGGCGAGGCGGTCGAGGTCGGCCAGAAGCTGACCATGGGTGCCACCAACCCGCACGACGTGCTGCGGATCATGGGCCAGCGTGCCGTCCAGGTCCACCTGGTCGCCGAGGTCCAGAAGGTCTACAACTCGCAGGGTGTGTCGATCCACGACAAGCACATCGAGATCATCATCCGGCAGATGCTCCGCCGCGTGACGATCATCGAGTCGGGCGACGCCGAGCTGCTCCCGGGCGAGCTCGTCGAGCGCGGCCGCTTCGAGCAGGAGAACCGTCGCGTGGTCTCCGAGGGCGGTCACCCCGCCTCCGGCCGTCCGCAGCTGATGGGTATCACCAAGGCCTCGCTGGCCACCGAGTCCTGGCTGTCGGCCGCCTCCTTCCAGGAGACGACCCGGGTCCTCACCGACGCGGCGATCCACGCCAAGTCGGACCCGCTGCTGGGCCTCAAGGAGAACGTCATCCTCGGTAAGCTCATCCCGGCCGGTACGGGTCTGCCCCGCTACCGCAACATCCGGGTCGAGCCGACCGAGGAGGCCAAGGCCGCCATGTACTCGGCCGTCGGCTACGACGACTACGACCTGTCGCCCTTCGGCGCCGGCTCCGGCCAGGCGGTTCCGCTGGACGACTACGACTACGGCCCGTACACCGGCTGAGTCTCCGATCGCAGGGCGGTCACCCCGGACGGGGTGGCCGCCCTGCGGCGTTCCCGGGGGCCTCCGGGGTGTGCTTCCCGAGGGCGTCCGCGGGCCGCCGGGTCAACCGATTGGGCTTTTCGGGCGAAGTCGCGTAAGGTCGTGTTCACCGACGCGGGGTGGAGCAGCTCGGTAGCTCGCTGGGCTCATAACCCAGAGGTCGCAGGTTCAAATCCTGTCCCCGCTACTGCATCGAAGGGCCCGGAGGCATCTCGCCTCCGGGCCCTTCGGCGTTCCCGGACCCGGTCTCCCCCGGGCGGGGGAGAACGGGGAACCGCCCCCCCCGGC
>NZ_JBEYVJ010000059.1:0-33123 GCF_040643935.1 Kitasatospora sp. NPDC047058
ACGTCCGGGAGTACGACGAGTTCTGGGTCAAGGGGCAGCCGTACTCGCTGCGGGACATGCTGAACGGCAGCGTCCACACCGCGGACTTCATCGGCCGCCCTGCTGCGGCGGGCCCTGCCGGCCCGGCGCGCGCTGCGGCAGGCCGCCCTGGCCCTGCTGGGGCTGCTGCTGCGGCGGCTGCTGGGGCTGGCCCTGCTTGCCGTTACGGCCGGGCGGCGGGGTCTCGCGGAGGGACTGGCCGACCTGCCGGGTGGGCAGACCGCCACCGGCACGACCGCCCGGGGCACCCGGGGCACCCGGAGCGCCGGGGCCGCCGGGGGCACCCGGACCGCCCTGGCCGCCGGGGCCGCCCTGGCCGAGCTGCGGACGGCCCTGCGGGGCGCCGCCCGCCGGACCCTGGCCGAGTGCGGCCGGGCCGCCGCGGCCGGCGCCGGGGCCACCGGGCACCTGGCGCTGCTGGCGCGGCGTCGGGGCGACCCCGCGCTGCTGCTTGGCCTGCGCCGGGCCGGGACGGCCGGCCCCGCGGCGGTCGGCGGAGTTGGTGACGTCGACCGGGAGCATGACGAGCGCGGTGGTGCCGCCGGAGTCGCTGGGGCGCAGCTGGATCCGGATGCCGTGACGCAGGGACAGGCGGCCGACCACGAAGAGGCCCATGCGGCGGGAGACGGAGACGTCCACCGTCGGCGGGTTGGCGAGGCGCTCGTTGATGTCGGCGAGGTCGTCGGGGCTGAGGCCGATGCCGGTGTCGTGGATCTCGACCAGCACGCGGCCGTCCGGCAGCGCGTGGCCGGTGACCCGGACGCGGGTCTGCGGGCTGGAGAACGAGGTCGCGTTCTCGAGCAGCTCGGCGAGGAGGTGGACGAGGTCGTTGACGACGCGGCCGGCGACCTCGGCGGACGGCACCGCGGCGAGTTCGATGCGCTCGTACTGCTCCACCTCGGACGCGGCGGCGCGGAGCACGTCGACCAGCGGGACGGGGCGGGTCCAGCGGCGGCCCGGGTCCTCACCGGCGAGGACGAGGAGGTTTTCGCCGTTGCGGCGCATGCGGGTCGCGAGGTGGTCCAGCTTGAAGAGGTTGGCCAGCTGGTCCGGGTCGGCCTCGCGGCTCTCCAGCTCGGAGATGAGCGACAGCTGGCGCTGGATGAGGCCCTGGCTGCGGCGCGACAGGTTGGTGAACATCGCGTTGATGTTGCCGCGGAGGAGGGCCTGCTCGGCGGCGAGGCGGACGGCCTCGCTGTGCACCATGTCGAAGGCGTGCGCCACGTGGCCGATCTCGTCGGTGGAGTCGACGGCGACGGGCTCGACGGTGACGTCGACGTCGTGCGGGTCGCTCTCGGAGAGCGTTTTGACCAGCTCGGGCAGCCGCCGCTCGGCGACGTCCTCGGCCGCGGCCTGCAGACGGGTCAGCGAGCGCACCATCGAGCGGGCGATCAGACCGGCGCCACCGAGGGCGACGAGCAGCACCAGCGCGACGGCGGCACCGATGATCAGCGCGTCGGTGTCGGCCTGGGACTGCAGGTCCTGGGCCTTACCGTCGAGGTCCTCGATCAGCTTGGCCTCGATCCGGCGCTCGGCCGTGATCTTGGCGGTGATCTTCTCGTACCAGTCCTTGTAGGAGACCGGCTCGGTCTGGTGGATACCGCTCTGCTGGAGGATCGAGCGCGAGTAGCGGTCGGCGTCGGCGACGACGTTGTTGTAGCTGAGCTGGCCGCGCAGGTTGTCCAGGTCGTGCGAGGTGTAGATGTTGTTGAAGCTCGTCAGCGCGTTGTCGTAGGACGTGCGCAGGCGGATGCCGAAGGACTCGTCGCTCAGGCTGAGGTCGGGGGTCTTGTTCGCGAGCGCGGCGCTGATCAGCGCGCGCTGCTGCGAGGTGGCGTTCTTGGCCAGCGAGAACTGCTGGAGCGCGCGGGTGGCGCGGACCAGGTCCTTGTTGTTGGACGCGAGGGCGATGTCCTGGGAGATCGACAGCAGGTCTCGGATGATCACGTCGTAGGCGGTGATCGTGGCCTGGATGTTCTGGTTGTTCTGGTACGGGTTGCCGCGGGCGTCCGAGATCGAGTTCAGGTCGCGGCGGATCTGGAAGAGCAGCGCCTTACCACCGGAGAGCTCGAGGTTCTCGAACTTGTCCGACGACGCGGTGAACGTCCGGTTCAGGTCGTCCGTGATCTTGCGCGCCGCGATGATGTCGTCGTCGAGCGGCTTCGTCGGGTCCTGGGTGATCGGACCGGCGCTGATGTCGCGCTCGTTCTGCAGCGCGTCGGCGAGGTTGGTCGCCTTCTTGGCCAGGTCGGAGAGGTTGGCCATCTGGGCGAGCTGCTGCGAGGCCTCGAGCGAGGCCTGGATGCGCAGGCCACCGAGGACGAGCGCGACCAGGACGGGGAGCGCGAGCAGGGCGATCAGTCGGGTGCGGATCCGCCAGTTGCGCATCGCGAGCCGGCTGACACCCGTGGCGCGCCGCCGGGTGAGGGATTTACGCAGTTTGTCCCGCGCGGACTTCCGGTCCTGCTGGCCGTCGTCCTCCGGGCGGCCGCCCGCGTCGGGCGCCGGCCCGGTCGGCCCGCCGGGCACCGCCGCCTGCTGGGGGGCTGCCACGGGCTCTCGCGACTCCGGGTCACCCGCGGCGCCGCTACCCCTTTTGAAACGTCCCTGCACTGGCGTCGCAACCTCTGGACCGGGCGTCCTGCCGCGTCGCCGCGGCCTGGACGGTGTCGAGTTTCCATCCGCACCCCGGCCGGTCCGGGAGAGCGGGTCACCGGGGTGGACTGCTCCCTACCCACGGTCCGTGGCATTCCAGCACAGCCGGGGAATCCCAACAAGGGCCGCCAGGCCTCACCGGGCGGCGCTACCGACCGCGCGCGGGATTTCACTGACTGTGCGGTAACCGGACCGGAATACCGCCCTTTTCGGACACTCGCCGGATACATGCCAAGCCGACCCGAGATCAACTGGACGAGTAGACCTTCCCGAATGTCCGAAATATCTGCTTTGTCGGGAAAACCTGATGCGGCGATATGTCGGATAAAAGAGAATTTCTCTTCAATTTGTGAGCAAAATCACAGGCCAATGTGTAGCTTTGGTCACGCTGGCTGTGGAAAGAGATCCGTAACCTGGCGGGTATCCGGAGCACGGCCCCGATCAGCCTGCCCAGAATCTCCCCGAACCACTCAGGCCGGTGCCGCTCCATGGCGAAGCGCCGGCCACGACCGCGAGGTGCTGACGAGATGTCCCAGGCGAAGAAGGCCGCCAAGTCCACGCTCACCTGCCGTTCCACGGCGAACCCGCGCCGGACGACGCTGGCCTCGGTCGAGGACTTCAGCAAGATCCCGGGCGCCCGCAAGTCCGAGGACGTCGTGACGTACGCCACGGAGCTGCCGGGCAGCACCGCCAACCCGCGCCGCACCCAGCTGATGGTGGCTCCGGTGGTCGCCGTCCCGCAGGACTGACCCGCCCCGCGCGCCACCGAGGGCGCCGCGGCCGCACCGCGAGGTGCCGCCGCGGCGCCCTCGCCCGTTCCGGCCGTCCCGTTCCGGCTGTCCGGATCCGGGCGCCCGGATGGGGGCGCGACCGCACCGGACAGCGGTGAAGCGGTCGGCCAAGGGCCCGCGCGATAGCCTGGTTGACGATTGAGCGGAGCCGGGCCCGAGGGGTTCGGCGCCCACCAGCGCCCGGGCGCGCCCGGGCGGCCGACGAAGCGAGGGGTAGCCCAGCCGTGCGCATTGCCAGGTTTTCCGTCCGGGAAGGGAGCCCTGCCGCCGGCAGCGTCTCCTTCGGCGTGGTCGAGGGGGACCCCGCCCAGCCCGAGTCTCTGGTCGTCCACGCGCTGGCCGGCCACCCGTTCGGGCAGCCCCAGCCCACCGGCGAGAGCTACCGGTTCCAGGACGTCCGGCTGCTCAGCCCGATGCTGCCCAACAAGATCGTCGCGGTCGGCCGCAACTACGCGGCGCACGCGGCAGAGCTCGGCAACGACGTCCCGGACGTTCCGCTCACCTTCTTCAAGCCGTCCACCTCGGTGATCGGCCCGACCGAGTCGATCGCCTACCCGCCGTTCTCCTCGGAGGTCCACCACGAGGCCGAACTGGCCGTGGTGATCGGCCGGATGTGCCGCGAGGTCCCGCTGGACCGGGTGCCCGAGGTGATCCTCGGCTACACCTGCGCCAACGACGTGACGGCGCGCGACGTCCAGCAGCGCGAGGGCCAGTGGGCCCGCGCCAAGGGCTTCGACACCGCCTGCCCGCTCGGCCCGTGGATCGAGACCGACCTCGACCCGGCCGACCTGGCGGTCACCTGCACGGTCAACGGCGAGCTGCGGCAGACCGGCCGCACCTCCCTGATGGTCCGCTCGGTCGCCGAGCTGATCGTCCACATTTCCGAGGCCATGACGCTGCTCCCCGGCGACGTCATCCTCACCGGCACACCCGCTGGGGTGGGCCCGCTCAACGTCGGCGACGAGGTCGCCGTCTCCATCGAAGGCATCGGCACTCTCACCAACAAGGTGATCAAGCGTGGCTAACACTGCTGCGAACCCGGACGTCCGGGTTCGCTTCTGTCCCTCCCCGACCGGCAACCCGCACGTGGGCCTGGTCCGCACGGCGCTCTTCAACTGGGCCTTCGCCCGCCACAACGGCGGCACGCTGGTCTTCCGGATCGAGGACACCGACTCCGCCCGCGACTCCGAGGAGTCGTACGACCAGCTGCTCGACGCCATGAAGTGGCTCGGCTTCGACTGGGACGAGGGCCCGGAGCTCGGCGGCCCGCACGCGCCGTACCGCCAGTCGCAGCGGATGGACATCTACGCCGACGTCGCCCGCCGCCTGCACGAGGCCGGCCACGCCTACCGCTGCTACTGCTCCACCGAGGAGCTGGACGCCCGCCGCGAGGCCGCCCGCGCCGCCGGCAAGCCCTCCGGCTACGACGGCCACTGCCGGAACCTGACCGACGACCAGGTCGCCGTCTACGAGCTGGAGAAGCGCGAGCCGATCCTGCGCTTCCGGATGCCCGACCGCACCCTCGCCTTCGACGACCTGGTGCGCGGCACGCTCACCTTCGAGCCGGAGAACGTGCCCGACTACGGCATCGTCCGGGCCAACGGCGCGCCGCTCTACACCCTGGTCAACCCGGTGGACGACGCCCTGATGGGCATCACCCACGTGCTCCGCGGCGAGGACCTGCTCTCCTCCACCCCGCGCCAGATCGCGCTGTACGCGGCGCTGGCCGAGATCGGCGTCGGCAACGGCACCACCCCGCGCTTCGGCCACCTGCCGTACGTGATGGGCGAGGGCAACAAGAAGCTCTCCAAGCGCGACCCGCAGGCCTCGCTCAACCTGTACCGCGAGCGCGGCTTCATCCCCGAGGGCCTGCTCAACTACCTGTCGCTGCTCGGCTGGTCGCTCTCCGCGGACGACGACATCTTCACCGTGGAGCAGCTGGTCGAGGCGTTCGACATCGCCGACGTCAACGCCAACCCGGCCCGCTTCGACCTGAAGAAGTGCGAGCACATCAACGCCGAGCACCTGCGCAAGCTCGCGCCGGAGGACTTCGTCCGGCGCCTGGTGCCGTACCTCCAGGCCCCCGGCCTGCTGCCGGCCGAGCCGACCGCCGGGCAGCTGGAGCTGCTGGCCAAGGTGGCCCCGCTCACCCAGGAGCGGATGGTCGTGCTGAGCGAGATCGTCAACATGGCGGGCTTCCTCTTCGTCGCCCCGGAGGACTTCGCCCTCGACCCGGACGACGCGGCCAAGGTGCTCACCGCGGACGCCCGTCCGGTGCTGGAGGCCAGCATCAAGGCCCTGGAGGCGCTGCCGGAGTTCACCCCGGAGCCGATCCAGGCCGCGCTGCGCGAGGCGCTGGTGGACGGGCTGGGCATCAAGCCCAAGTTCGCCTTCACGCCGCTGCGGGTGGCCGTCACGGGCCGCCGGGTCTCCCCGCCGCTGTTCGAGTCGATGGAGCTGCTCGGCCGCCCGGAGACGCTGCGCCGGCTGACCGCCGCCCTGGACGCCGTACCGGCCTCCTGAGCCCCGCCGCGGGCGGCTGCGGGCCCGGTTCTGACCTGGCCCGCAGCCGCCCCGGCCGCTGCCTGGGGTTATCGATTTTGGAGCCAGGCCAGACGTCGGGTAATGTTCTTTCTGCGCCGCCCGGGAGGGAACGGACGAGGGAGTGAAACCCCCGCCGGTCCCGAACGAGAGGCGCAACGCCTGAGAAGAGCTCGCAAGGGTTCAACTCTGGTGGGGTATGGTGTAATTGGCAGCACGAGTGATTCTGGTTCATTTAGTCTAGGTTCGAGTCCTGGTACCCCAGCGCAGTACCCGCAAGACCAGCAGTACCGCAGGACAAAAGAAGATCAAGCCCCCGTTGTGTAGCGGCCTAGCACGCTGCCCTCTCACGGCAGTAGCGCCGGTTCGAATCCGGTCGGGGGTACTGATCCCGCAAGGGATCACCTGGAAAGCCCCCGTTGTGTAGCGGCCTAGCACGCTGCCCTCTCACGGCAGTAGCGCCGGTTCGAATCCGGTCGGGGGTACTGATCCCGCAAGGGATCGCCAGGAAGCCCCCGTTGTGTAGCGGCCTAGCACGCTGCCCTCTCACGGCAGTAGCGCCGGTTCGAATCCGGTCGGGGGTACCAGAGCACGAAGCCGATGGGCTCGCCCCATCGGCCGATTGCTTTGTTGGGGTATGGTGTAATTGGCAGCACGAGTGATTCTGGTTCATTTAGTCTAGGTTCGAGTCCTGGTACCCCAGCCAGAAAGTACGGCCCCGGTTTCCGCCGGGGCTTTTCGCATTTCCCGGGCCGGATAAAACCGGAGGGCCCCGCTCGTGATCGAGCGGGGCCCCTCCGCTTTCCCGGCGGGTTCAGCCGCGGCGGAGCGCCTCGGTCAGGCGGTTCGCGGCCTCGATGATGGCCTGGGCGTGCAGCCGGCCCGGGTGGCGGGTCAGGCGCTCGATCGGGCCGGAGACCGAGACGGCGGCCACCACCCGGTTGGAGGGGCCGCGCACGGGCGCGGAGACGGACGCCACGCCCGGTTCCCGCTCGCCGATCGACTGCGCCCAGCCGCGGCGCCGGACGCCGCTCAGTGCGGTCGCGGTGAAGCGGGCGCCCTGGAGGCCCCGGTGGAGCCGCTCGGGCTCCTCCCAGGCCAGCAGGACCTGGGCGGCCGAGCCGGCCTTCATCGGCAGGGTGCTGCCGACCGGGACGGTGTCCCGCAGGCCGGAGAGCCGCTCGGCGGCGGCTACGCAGATCCGCATCTCGCCCTGCCGGCGGTAGAGCTGTGCGCTCTCGCCGGTGACGTCGCGCAGGTGGGTCAGGACCGGGCCCGCGGTGGCGAGCAGCCGGTCCTCGCCCGCCGCGGCGGAGAGTTCGGAGAGACGGGGGCCGAGGATGAAGCGCCCCTGCATGTCCCTGGTGACCAGTCGGTGGTGTTCGAGTGCGACGGCGAGTCGGTGGGCCGTGGGGCGCGCCAGACCGGTGGCGGCGACCAGCCCCGCCAACGTGGCGGGGCCCGACTCCAGTGCGCTCAGCACCAGAGCGGCCTTGTCGAGAACGCCGACGCCGCTAGAGTTGTCCATGCCCTAAGACTGCAGTCTCATTCCGCGAGACGCAAGTTCAATCTTCCGCGAAAAGCGCCACTCTGGATGCAGCAGCCCGGGAGACATCCAGGATGCGGCCCCGCCCCGGTGTCCGCATCGTGGACACCGATCCGGCGTGCAGGTCGCGCGGCGCGAGCCCCACAGGGCGGCGGCAGCGACCCCGACGAGACGAGAAGGCCGGCAACGCGGCCGGCTGGAGGGAATCCGATGGGACGGACACTCGCAGAGAAGGTCTGGGACGACCACGTCGTACGGCGCGCGGAGGGCGAGCCCGACCTGCTCTTCATCGACCTGCACCTGCTCCACGAGGTCACCAGCCCGCAGGCCTTCGACGGCCTCCGGCTGGCCGGGCGCAAGGTCCGCCGGACCGATCTGACGATCGCCACCGAGGACCACAACACCCCGACCCTGGACATCGACAAGCCGATCGCCGACCCGGTCTCCAAGGTCCAGCTGGAGACGCTGCGCCGGAACGCCGCCGAGTTCGGCGTCCGGATCCACTCGCTGGGCGACGTCGAGCAGGGCGTCGTGCACGTCGTCGGCCCGCAGCTGGGCCTGACCCAGCCCGGCACGACCGTGGTCTGCGGCGACTCCCACACCTCCACCCACGGCGCGTTCGGCGCCCTGGCGTTCGGCATCGGCACCAGTCAGGTGGAGCACGTCCTGGCCACCCAGACGCTGCCGCTGGCGCCCTTCCGGACCATGGCGATCACCGTCGAGGGCGAGCTGCCCGAGGGCGTCACCGCCAAGGACCTGATCCTGGCGATCATCGCGAAGATCGGCACCGGCGGCGGCCAGGGCTACGTCCTGGAGTACCGCGGTTCCGCCATCCGCAGCCTCTCCATGGAGGCCCGGATGACCATCTGCAACATGTCGATCGAGGCCGGTGCCCGGGCCGGCATGATCGCCCCGGACCAGACCACCTTCGACTACCTGGAGGGCCGCCCGCACGCCCCCCGCGGCGAGGACTGGGATGCCGCGGTCGCGTACTGGAAGACCCTGGTCACCGACGAGGACGCGGTCTTCGACCACGAGATCTTCATCGACGCGAACCGGCTGACCCCGTTCGTCACCTGGGGCACCAACCCGGGCCAGGGCGCCCCGCTGGGCGCCAACGTGCCGGACCCGGCCTCGTTCGCCGACCCGCAGGAGCGGATCGCCGCCGAGAACGCCCTCGCCTACATGGGCCTGGAGGCCGGCACCCCGCTGCGCGAGGTCGCGGTCGACGCCGTCTTCGTCGGCTCCTGCACCAACGGCCGGATCGAGGACCTGCGGGCCGCCGCGGCCATCCTGGACGGCCGGAAGGTCGCCGACGGCGTGCGGATGCTGGTCGTCCCCGGCTCGGTGCGGGTCGCCCTGCAGGCCGTCGAGGAGGGCCTGGACAAGGTGTTCACCGCCGCCGGGGCCGAGTGGCGCCACGCCGGCTGCTCGATGTGCCTGGGCATGAACCCCGACCAGCTGGCCCCGGGCGAGCGCTGCGCCTCCACCTCGAACCGCAACTTCGAGGGCCGGCAGGGCAAGGGCGGCCGCACCCACCTGGTCTCCCCGCAGGTCGCCGCCGCCACCGCCGTCCTGGGCCGACTGGCCGCACCCGCCGATCTCTCGTCCAACGTCGCCGTGGAGGCCTGAGCAGCATGGAGAAGTTCACCACCCACACCGGCCGGGCCGTCCCGCTGCGCCGCAGCAACGTCGACACCGACCAGATCATCCCGGCCCACTGGCTGAAGAAGGTCACCCGTTCCGGCTTCGAGGACGGGCTGTTCGAGGCCTGGCGCAAGGACGAGTCGTTCATCCTCAACCGGCCCGAGCGGCAGGGCGCGACCGTCCTGGTGGCCGGCCCGGAGTTCGGCACCGGCTCCTCCCGCGAGCACGCGGTCTGGGCGCTGCAGAACTACGGCTTCCACGCCGTGATCTCCTCCCGGTTCGCCGACATCTTCCGCGGCAACTCGCTGAAGAACGGCCTGCTCACGGTGGTCCTGCCGCAGGAGACCGTGGAGCGGCTCTGGGAGATCACCGAGGCCGACCCGGCCGCCGAGATCACCGTCGACCTGGAGGCCCGTGAGGTGCGCGCCGAAGGGCCCGACGGAACCCCGCTGACGGCCTCGTTCGAGCTGGACGACAACGTGCGCTGGCGGCTGCTGAACGGCCTGGACGACATCAGCATCACCCTGCAGAACGAAGGGGACATCGCCGCCTTCGAGGCGACCCGGCCCGCCTTCAAGCCGCGTACCCTGCCGGTCGCCTGAGAGAACCGCCCGGAACCCGGAACCCCGGGGGAACAAGCATTCTGACGTTCCGCCGGATGGCCCGTCCCCCCGCTCGGGGGGGCGGGCCATCCGCCGTTCCGGAGCACGAGTTCGCCTCCCGGGGCGGCCCCCGATTGCCGATTTGGCAATGCCGCAGAGGGCCCCGCGCAAGCACAACTGCGGGTAGATGGCACAATCAGTACATGCACCGGCACCATGAACCTCCGTACGCGGGCGGCGAACCCGCGCCACCGGAGTCCACGGGCCGGGGATCCGAACGCCGAATTGACGATCGGCCGGACGCCGCCACCTCACCTGCTGAGGAGCCGGACGACCCGGAAGTCGCAGCGCTCTACGCGCTTGTGGCCGAGCGGTTGAAGCAAGCTCACGCCCGCGTGCATGCGCTGAACGTGTCTGCCGATGCAAAGACCGCTCTCACCCGACAACTCCTCATCGTCACCGAGACCGCCAAGCGCGATCTTCCGGGGGCGGCAAGGCGGTTGAGTCGCTTTGCGCAGGACCTCGACGAGGGGCGCCCGCCCGTCGGCTGAGGTCGCCGACGCGCAAATCCATTGCGACACTAGGGTGATTCGCGCGTTTGGTAATTGAAAGTCCGCAGATACATACCTAACGTGCGAAATGAACGGATGGAATCATCCGGCGCCCGTTTCCGAAGGGGAAGACGTGAACAAGGCTCAGCTTGTCGAAGCGGTGGCCGAGCAGCTGGGCGGTCGCAAGGCTGCCGCAGAGGCCGTCGACGCAGTGCTCGACACCATGGTCCGCGCCGTCGTGGCCGGTGACCGGGTGTCGGTCACCGGTTTTGGCACCTTTGAGAAGGTGGAGCGCTCCGCGCGCTTCGCCCGCAACCCGCAGACCGGCGAGAAGGTCAAGGTCAAGAAGACCTCGGTGCCCCGCTTCCGTCCCGGCCAGGGCTTCAAGGACCTGGTCAGCGGCAGCAAGAAGCTGCCGAAGGAAGGCCCCTCGGTGAAGAAGGCCCCCAAGGGCTCCCTCACCCCGGGCAAGAGCGGCGTCGCCGCCACCCCGGCCGCCAAGCGTGCCGCCACCAAGCGTGCCGCCACGGCCGCCGCCGCGGCCCCGGCCGCCACCAAGAAGGCCGCCGCCAAGAAGACGGCGACCACCGCCGCCGCCAAGAAGACCACGGCCACCGCCGCGAAGAAGGCGACCGCCACCAAGAAGGCCACCACGGCCGCGGCGAAGAAGACCACCGCGACCGCCGCCAAGAAGACCACGGCCGCCGCCAAGAAGACGGCGACCACCGCCGCCGCCAAGAAGACCACGGCCACCGCCGCGAAGAAGGCGACCACCGCCGCCGCCGCCAAGAAGACGGCCCCGGCGAAGAAGACCGCCACCCGCAAGACCACCGCGCGCAAGACCACCGCGAAGTAGTCGCCGGACGGCTTCCAGAGCCGTGGCGCACCTCCCCCGGGCCCCGGGCGGAAGGGCCGCCACGGCTCTTCGGTTTTCCCCGGCTCCCGGGCGTGCGGCGGCCCCGCCGGGCCGTCCCCGCAGGGGTGGCGCGGCGGTCGGGCGCGGGCCGGTCAGGCCTCGGCCGGGTCCGGGAAGGTCTGCAGCGTCACGAAGACCACCCGGCGGCTCTCGCCGGTGCCCTCGGTGCGGATCCGCACCCGCTGGCCGGGGCGGAGCAGCAGCAGGCCGCCGGCGTCGAACGCGGCGGCGTCGAACGGCACCGGGGTCCCGTCGTCGAGCAGCACGGAGCCGGCCCGGGTGGCGGGGTCGAAGGTGAACGCGGTGGCCTGCATGAAAGCAGCATAGCGAGCGGCACCGACAACCCGGGAGGCGTCTCAGGACGGCCCCGGGAGCGGGCCCGCGGCGTAGCCGAGCCGGGCCGCCAGCGCCCCGGTGTGCGGGCCGACGCCCAGCGCCAGCGCCTCGGCGAGGTCCGCGCCGGTGTCGACGTCCCGGCGTACCGACTGCACGCCGCCCAGGCGCAGTTCGCGGGCGCCGCCGGCCGCGTGCCGGGCCCGCGAACCGTCGCCGAACGCGGGCGCGAGCGGGCTGCCGGGGGCGCAGGCGAGCAGCGTGGTGCCCACCCCGGGGGAGTCGGCCAGGAAGGCCCGGCCGGCCGGCGGCACCGCGGCCAGCACCCGGGCCAGTTCGGCCGGACGCAGGGCCGGGAGGTCGGCCGAGAGTGCGGCCAGCGGCGCGCGCGGGTCCACTGCCAGCGCGGCCGCCGCGCCGTGCGCCAGTGCGTGGTTGAGGCCGCCGCCCGGCTCGTCGGCGACCACGACGGCACCGAGCGCGGCCAGCCGTTCGCCGGCCCGGCCGTCCTGGGTGACGACCAGCACCCGGGCCACGCCCGGGGTGGCCAGCGCGGCCGTGACGGTGTCCAGCGCGAAGCAGAGCGCCAGGTCCGGACGGTGCTCCCCGGCGAACGGCGCGAGCCGGGTCTTCGCCAGGGCGAGCGGCTTGAGCGGAAGCACCAGCGACCAGCCGGCGGTGGGTGCGGGGGGCGCGGCGGGCCCGCTGGGGCGTACGGTGTCCTGGGTCATCGGCGTCATTGTGGCGCCGGTCCCGGAACCCCCGCCAGGCCGTCCGAGCTGTGCGGACGTGCGTTTGGTCACGCCCGCCCGACGCGTTGGCGGGGTTGCTCGACAGCCGCTCCGCGGCCGGGCGAGACTGTTCCGCGCCCGGGCCCCGCAGGGGCTCCGGGGGGCGAGAGACTGCGGCACCCCACGTGCCGCACCGGATGAGGAGGACCTGGGGTGGCCCGCCGCTCGTACGCCAGCTTCGGCAACGCCGACTACGGCATCTGGTACCGCTTCGCGGCCGTGCTGGTGAAGCCGGTGACGACCGCGCTGGTCAAGCCCGACTGGCGGGGCTGGGAGCACCTTCCCAAGGAGGGGGGCTTCATCGCCGCGGTCAACCACAACTCGATCATCGACCCGGTGGTCTACGCGCACTGGCAGTACAACAGCGGGCGTCCGCCGCGGATCCTCGGCAAGTCCTCGCTGTTCTCGGTGCCCTTCATCGGCTTCATGCTGCGCAAGACCGGCCAGATCCCGGTGTTCCGGGAGTCGACCGACGCCGCGCAGGCGTTCCGGGCCGCGATCGACGCGGTCAACGCCGGCCAGTGCGTGCAGTTCTACCCGGAGGGCACGCTCACCCGGGACCCGGACCTGTGGCCGATGACCGGCAAGAGCGGGGTGGCCCGGGTCGCGCTGATGACCGGCGCCCCGGTCATCCCGGTGGCGCACTGGGGTGCGCACGAGATCATCCCGCCGTACGGCAGGGGCGGCTCCGGCAAGGGCAGGTTCAACCTGTTCCCGCGGCACAAGGTGACCGTGGCGGCCGGGCCGCCGGTGGACCTGAGCAGGTACCAGGGCCAGGAGCTGACCGCGCAGGTCCTCAAGGACGCCACCGAGGACATCATGCAGGCGATCACCGCGGTGCTGGCCGGCATCCGCGGCGAGGAGGCGCCGGCCGAGCGCTACGACATGCGCGCCGCGGCCCGGGCCCGGGCCGAGAGCGCGGCGGCCGAACGCCAGCGGGCGGCCGGCCTGGGCGGCAACGGCACCGAGGAGGCCGCCAAGTGACCCGGTGCGCCGTGTTCGGGACGGGTTCCTGGGGGACCGCGTTCGCGATGATCCTCGCGGACGCCGGCTGCGAGGTGGTCCTCTGGGGCCGCCGGCAGGAGCTGGCGGACGCCGTCAACACCACCCACGTCAACCCGGACTACCTGCCGGGCGTGCCGCTGCCGGCCTCGATCCGGGCCACCACCGACGCCGCCGAGGCGCTGGCCGGCGCGGACTTCGCGGTGCTGGTGGTGCCCTCGCAGACGCTGCGTGACAACCTGGCCGCCTGGGCCCCGCTGATCGAGCCGCAGACCGTCCTGGTCAGCCTGATGAAGGGCATCGAACTCGGCACCGCCAAGCGGATGAGCGAGGTCATCGAGGAGGTCACCAAGGTCGGCCCGGAGCGGGTCGCCGTGGTCAGCGGCCCCAACCTGGCCCGCGAGATCGCCAACCGGCAGCCCGCCGCGAGCGTGGTGGCCTGCACCGACGAGGCGGTCGCCAAGCGGCTCCAGGCGGCCTGCCACACGCCGTACTTCCGCCCGTACACCAACACCGACGTGATCGGCTGCGAGCTGGGCGGCGCGGTGAAGAACGTGATCGGCCTGGCGGTCGGCATGGCCGACGGCATGGGCCTGGGCGACAACACCAAGGCGACGCTGATCACCCGCGGGCTGGCCGAGACCACCCGGCTCGGGCGGGCGCTCGGCGCCGACCCGTACACCTTCGCCGGGCTGGCCGGGATGGGCGACCTGGTGGCCACCTGCTCCTCGCCGCTGTCGCGCAACCACACCTTCGGCACCAACCTGGGCCGCGGGATGTCGCTGGCCGAGACCATCGCGGCCACCCGGCAGACCGCGGAGGGCGTGAAGTCCTGCGAGTCGGTGCTCGACCTGGCCCGGCGCAGCGGCGTCGACATGCCGATCGTCGAGGCCGTGGTGGACGTGGTGCACAACGGGCGCCCCACCCAGGAGGCGTTGCAGGCCCTGATGTCCCGTTCCGCCAAGGCCGAGCGGCACTAGCCGGGGACCAGGCAGGGACCGCCCGCTCAGGAACCGCCGGACGGCCCCTGAGCGGGCCGTACGGTTTTCGGCCAGGGTGGCTGACTTTCCGCAAACGGGCCGCACGGTACCCTCAAACGCGATATGAGCATCGAACAGACCTCCCCGAACCCGTCCGCGAAGCCCCGCGTAGCTGTCGTCTTCGGCGGACGCAGCTCCGAGCACGCCATCTCGGTCTCGACCGCGGGCAGCGTGCTGCGGGCGATCGACCGCGAGAAGTACGACGTGCTGCCGATCGGCATCACCCAGGAGGGCCGCTGGGCGCTGGTCAGCGACGAGCCGGCCCGGATGGCCATCACCGACGGCAGGCTGCCGGACGTCTCCCAGGTCGCCGAGGCCGGCGAGGGCCAGGTGGCGCTGCCGGTCGGCCCGGGCAGTCGCGAGGTGGTCTGGAGCGAGCCCGGAGCCGCCCCCAAGGCGCTCGGCGAGGTCGACGTGGTCTTCCCGCTGCTGCACGGCCCCTGGGGCGAGGACGGCACCCTGCAGGGCCTCCTGGAGCTCTCCGGCGTGCCCTACGTCGGCAACGGCGTGCTCTCCAGCGCGGTCGGCATGGACAAGGAGTTCACCAAGCGGATCCTGGCCTCGCACGGCCTGGAGGTCGGCCGGTACACCATCGTGCGCCCGCGCGAGTGGGAGACCGAGGCCGGCCGGGCCGCCGTCCGCGAGCGCGTCGCGGACCTGGGCCTGCCGGTGTTCGTCAAGCCGTGCCGGGCCGGCTCCAGCATGGGCGTCGCCAAGGTCAAGGACCTGGCCGACCTCGACGCGGCGATCGAGGAGGCCCGCCGGCACGACCCCAAGCTGATCATCGAGGCCGGCGTCTCCGGCCGCGAGATCGAGTGCGGGGTGCTGGAGTTCGAGGACGGCCCGCGGGCCAGCGTTCCGGCCGAGGTCCTGGTCGGCGGCGACTTCGAGTTCTACGACTTCGAGGCCAAGTACATCGACTCCTCCGAGGTGCGCGTGCCGGCGGAGCTCGACGCGGCGGAGACCGCCGAGATCCGCCGCCAGGCGGTCGCGGCCTTCGAGGCGCTCGGCTGCGAGGGCCTCGCCCGGGTCGACTTCTTCCTGCTGGCGGACGGCAGCTGGATGATCAACGAGATCAACACCATGCCCGGGTTCACCCCGATCTCGGCCTACCCGAAGATGTGGGAGGCCACCGGGCTGTCGTACCCGGAGCTGATCGACCGGCTGCTCCAGGCGGCGCTGCGCCGCTCGACCGGCCTGCGCTGACCGCGCGCGGACGTCCGCACCGACGGCGAAGGGCGGGCCGGGAAGCTCCCGGCCCGCCCTTCCGCGACGGGTGTCAGGGGATGTTGGCCTTCACCAGGGGGTTGAGCGCGGAGACCGGGTCGAGCGGATTGGCGAAGGCCCCGCCGTGGACGGTCACCTCGACGTACGCCTTGCGCATCGTCGTGGTGAACCGGTAGCCCCCGTCGTCCAGCTTCTTCGCCCACCAGGTGACGTCGTCGATGGTGGGGGAGATGTCCTTCGCGGCCGGGCCGTTCAGCTCGTCCGGGCGGTCCACGCCGCAGCGCAGCACGGTGCGCGGCGAACTCGCCCACCCGGCCACGTACGGCGAGGCCGGCGACGGGTCCTTCCGGGCGTGGCCGAGCAGCTCCTGCGGCAGGGCGGCGGCCAGGGCCTGGCAGTACCCGGCCGCCTTGCCCGCCGGGTGCGGCGTCTCGATCTCCTCGGGCGCGCTCCAGCTGCCGACCAGCACCACCGCGGTGCAGGCCAGCGCGAGCGGAAGCGCCAGCCACCGGATCGGGGCGGGCAGTTCCGCCAGCAGGCGGGGGACGCGAAGTCGTCGGGTCACCCGCCGATGGTAGCCGGGGCTTACAGGTGGACCACCGGGCAGGTGAGGGTCCGGGTGATGCCCTCGACCTGCTGGACCTTGGCCACGACCAGGCGGCCGAGGTCGTCCACGGTCTCGGCCTCGGCCCGCACGATCACGTCGTAGGGCCCGGTGACGTCCTCGGCCTGGAGGACGCCGGCGATCTTCGAGATGGACTCGGCCACGGCGGTGGCCTTGCCGACCTCGGTCTGGATCAGGATGTATGCCTGTACCACGGAGGGACCTCCCGGCGGCTGGGTACGGGGATGCCGCCGTGATCGCCCGGTCAGGCGTCGGGGGTGGGGAGCGGGCTCACCGGCAGTCTGATCACCACGCTACCGCGCAGCGGGCCGGGGAGGGGAGACTTCTGCACCTGCGGAGGGCGTACGCTGCGCGCGGGGGGCACTTGAACCGGACGGGACATCCGAGAGGACGGCAGATGCAGGGGACCGTGGGCGAGCTCGGCGAGTTCGGCCTCATCAGGGAGCTGACCGCCCGGGTGCCGCTCACCGAAGCGGTCGACCTCGGCCCGGGCGACGACGCCGCCGTGGTGAAGGCACCGGACGGCCGGGTGGTGGCGACCACGGACGTGCTGATCGAGAACCGGCACTTCCGCCGGGACTGGTCGACCGCCTACGACGTGGGCCGCAAGGCCGCCGCCCAGAACCTCGCCGACGTGGCCGCGATGGGCGCGGTGCCGACGGCGATACTGCTCGGCCTGGTCGCCCCCGCGGACCTGCCCACCACCTGGGCCACCGAGCTGATGGACGGCCTGCGGGACGAGTGCCAGGTGGCCGGTGCGACGGTGGTCGGCGGTGACGTGGTGCGCGGGGACGTCATCACCCTGGCCATCACGGCGCTCGGGGACTTGCAGGGGCGCGCGCCGGTGACGCGCGCCGGGGCCCAGGTCGGCGACGTGGTCGCGGTCACCGGCTGGCTGGGCTGGTCCGCCGCCGGGCTGACCGTGCTGCAACGCGGCTTCCGCTCGCCGCGGGCCTTCGTGGAGGCGCACCGCCGGCCCGAGCCGCCGTACCACGCGGGCCCGGCCGCCGCCGAGTTGGGCGCCACCGCGATGGTCGACGTGAGCGACGGGCTGGTGGCCGACCTCGGCCACGTGGCCCGGGCCAGCGGCGTGGACATCGACCTGCGCGCCGCCGACTTCGACGTCCCGGCCCAGATGGCCGACATCGGCCAGGCGGTCGGCGTGGACCCGCTGGTCTGGGTGCTCTCCGGCGGCGAGGACCACGCGATCGTCGCGACCTTCCCGCGCGGGGCCCAACTCCCCGCCCGCTGGCGGGTGGTGGGCGAGGTGACGGCGCGGGCCCGGGCGGCCCGCGGCGGCCGGGTGACGGTGGACGGCGCGGCCTGGGACCGGGTCGGCGGCTGGGACCACTTCGCCGAGTGACGGGCGGCCCGTCCGCCCACCGGGCGCGCCGGGCCACCGAGGGGGCGGGCGGAGGACGGTCCGGGCGGCGGACGGACGGCGCGCGGCGCACCCGGTCCGGGCGGGGTTGTGCGTAGGCTTGCGCTGAAGCGGGCCCGCCCGCCCCCCCGGGCGGGGGCGGTCCGATCCACTGCGGAGCGGGAGAGCACTGCCACCATGCGCATCGGTGTCCTGACCAGCGGCGGCGACTGCCCCGGCCTCAACGCGGTGATCCGGTCGGTGGTGCACCGGGGCACCGACGTGCACGGCGACGAGATCGTCGGCATCGAGGACGGCTTCCTCGGCCTGATCGAGGGCCGGACCAGGCCGATCTCGCACGACGACGTCACCGGCCTGCTGACCCTCGGCGGCACCATCCTGGGCTCGGCCCGGGTCAAGCGCGAGCGGATCGGGTGGGCCGTGGAGAACGCGCAGGCCCTCGCCCGGGACGCCGGCATCGACGCGCTGATCGCGATCGGCGGCGAGGGCACGCTGACCGCGGCCCGGATGTTCAGCGACGCCGGACTGCCCGTGGTCGGGGTGCCGAAGACCATCGACAACGACATCGACGCCACCGACGTCACCTTCGGCTTCGACACCGCGGTGCACGTCGCGACCGAGGCGATCGACCGGCTGAAGACCACCGCGGAGTCCCACCAGCGCGTGATGGTCGTGGAGTTGATGGGCCGGCACACCGGCTGGATCACCCTCACCGCCGGCATGGCGGGCGGTGCGCACGGGATCCTGATCCCGGAGAAGCCGTTCGACATCGAGGCGGTGGCCCGGATGGTCGAGGACCGCTTCGCCCGGGGCAAGAAGTTCGCCATCATCGCCGTCGCGGAGGGCGCCGGCCCGCTGCCCGGCACCATGCGCTTCGACCACGGCGAGGTCGACCAGTTCGGCCACCAGACCTTCGGCGGGATCGGCAACCGGCTCGCCCACGAGCTGGAGAACCTGCTCGGCAAGGAGGCCCGGCCGGTCATCCTCGGCCACGTCCAGCGCGGCGGCACGCCCACCGCCCGCGACCGGGTGCTCGCCAGCCGGTTCGGCTGGCACGCGGTGGAGGCCGTCCACCAGGGCGCGTTCGGGCACTTCACCGCGCTGCGCGGCAACGACGTGGTGCTGGCTCCGGTGTCCGAGGCGGTCACCCGGCTGAAGACCGTGCCGCAGGACCGCTGGGCGGAATCGGAAGCCGTGCTCTGAGCCCGCGCGGGTAGGTTGGTCCCATGGCCCTCCCGTCTCCCGCCCCCGCCTCCGGCCGAGCTCCGCACGGCCCCTCCACCGCACCTCCGCGCGTGCTCACCGTCGCCGGTTCCGACTCCGGCGGCGGCGCCGGCATCCAGGCCGACCTCAAGGCGATGCTCGCCCTCGGCGTCCACGGCATGAGCGTGATCACCGCCGTCACCGCGCAGAACTCGCTCGGCGTCCAGGGCTACTGGGAGCTGCCGGCCGAGGCCGTCCGCGCCCAGTTCCGCAGCGTGGTGGACGACATCGGCGTGCAGGCCGTGAAGACCGGCATGCTCGCCTCCATCGAGCTGGTCGAGACCGTCTCCGGGCTGCTCGCCGGAGTCGACGCCCCGGTGGTGGTCGACCCGGTCGGCGTCTCCAAGCACGGCGACGCGCTGCTGGCCGCCGAGGCGGTCGCCACCGTCCGGGAGAGGCTGCTGCCGGTCGCCACCCTGGCCACGCCCAACCTGCACGAGGTGACGCAGCTCACCGGCCGCACCGTCGAGGACGAGGGCGGGATGCTGGACGCGGCCAAGGCGCTGCTCGACCTCGGACCGCGCTGGGTGCTGGTCAAGGGCGGGCACCTGGAGGGCGAGGCCGCCGACCTGCTGTACGGCGGGGAGGGGGAGGAGCACTGGTACCGCGCGCCGCGCCACGACAACCGGCACACCCACGGCACCGGCTGCACGCTGGCCAGCGCGATCGCGGCCGGGCTGGCCAAGGGCGAGCAGCTGCCGGAGGCGGTGGCCTCGGCCAAGGAGTACGTCACCGGCGCGATCGCCGGCGGCTTCGCGCTGGGCGCGGGCATCGGCCCGGTCGACCACGCCTGGCGCTGGCGCTGAAACGACCGATGGCGGGCCCGTGGGCCCGCCATCAACCGTGTGCCGGGAACGACGGGCACACCGGGGAAACAGAAAGCCGGTCCATCCGAGGATGAACCGGCTGACTGGAGGACCGGCGTACCGGTCTGCGCGTCAGCGCGAGACCTTACCGGCCTTGATGCACGAGGTGCAGACGTTGAGCCGCTTCGGCGTCCGCCCAATCACAGCGCGCACCGTCTGGATGTTGGGGTTCCAACGACGGGAGGTACGGCGGTGCGAGTGGGAGATGCTGTTGCCGAAGCCCGGCCCCTTGCCGCAGACGTCGCAGTTGGCAGCCACAGGAGTCACTCCAAGACTTCAGATCATTTACGTTCGAAACCCCGCCGACCCACCGGAGCACTCACGTGAACCAGACCGGACCAACTGGGTGAGCCTGGACTGTTCCAGGCAACCGGAAGAGCATACAACGCTTGCTTCCGTTCAACGAAACTACCACGACCGCGCAGGTGATCGCTGCGGTCGCCGGATCCCGCGCCCGGACCCGGCCCCCGATAACCTGCCCGTATCGCCCCTCGCCGCTGCCCTGAATGTGTTGCCGCCCCTCAGGCCGTCACGGCGTCTCATCCGGAGGAGACCTGGTGCTGCAGACGCTCGACGCCCCGGCCGTGCGCAGCTGGTGCCAGCTGTCCCTGCGCGCGCTCGGCCAGGCCCGCGAGGAGATCGACGCACTCAACGTCTACCCCGTCCCGGACGGCGACACCGGCACCAACCTGTACCTGACCGTGGAGTCGGCCGCCGCCGCGGTGGAGAGCCGGTTCGCCGACCCGGACGCCGGCCCGGCGCCCGGGCTCGCCGAGACCGCCAGGGCGATGGCCCGCGGCGCGCTGATCGGCGCGCGCGGCAACTCCGGCGTGATCCTCGCCCAGTGGCTGCGCGGCACCGCCGAGACGCTGGCCGAGGGCGGCGGCGCCGACCAGCTGCGGGCCGCCCTGCAGCGGGCCGCCGACTCCGCGTACCAGGCCGTCGCCGAGCCGGTCGAGGGGACGCTGCTGACCGTGGCCCGGGTCGCCGCCCGGGAGGCCGTCCGGGCCGGGGACGGGCTCGCCCAGGTCGCCGACACCGCGTACCGGGCCGCCCGGGACGCCCTGCGGCACACCCCCGAGCAGCTCGCCGTGCTGGCCGAGGCCGGGGTGGTGGACGCCGGCGGACGCGGCCTGGTCGCCGTCCTCGGCGCGCTGGCCGACGCCGTCGCCGGGCACCAGCCGATGGGCCCGGTCGCGCTGCGCGGGGACGTCCGGACCGCGGAGGGCTGCGGGACGCACGTGCGACCGCCCGGACCCGGCCACCCCGCCTTCGAGGTGATCTACCTGCTGGACGCCCCCGACGCCGCCCTGCCCGCGCTGCGCGAGCGGCTCGCCGGGCTGGGCGACTCGCTGGTGGTCGGCGGCGGCGACGGCCTCTGGAACGTCCACGTGCACGTGGACGACGCGGGCGCCGCGGTCGAGGCCGGGGTGCGGGCGGGCCGGCCGCACCAGATCCGGATCACGCACTTCGTCGAGGCCGCCGCCCGCTCCGGCGCCGCCGCCGACCGCGGCGAGCGCGAGGAGCGCACCCGGGCGGTGCTCTCGGTGGTCTCCGGCGCGGGCCTGGCCGAACTCTGCGAGCAGGCCGGCGCCGTGGTCCTGCACGCCGACCCCGACCGGCCGCCGGCCAGCGCCGAACTCGCCGCCGCCGTCCGTCGGGCCGCCGCCCGCGAGGTGGTGCTGCTGGTCAACGACCCCGAGCTGCGGGCCGCCGCCGGCGCCGCCGCCGACCAGCTGCGCGAGGAGGGCGTGCGGATCGCCGTGCTGCCCACCCGCTCGCCGGTCCAGGGCCTGGCCGCGCTCGCCGTGCACGAGGCCGGCCGCCGCTTCGACGAGGACGTGGTCGCCATGACCTCGGCGGCCGGCGCCACCCGGTACGCCGAACTCGCCGTCGCCGAGGGGGAGTCCTGGACGATGGCCGGGGTCTGCCAGGCCGGCGACGTGCTCGGGCTGATCGACGGGGACGTGGTGGTGATCGGCTCCGGGCCGGACGAGGTCGGGACGCTGGTCCTGGACCGGATGCTCGGCGCGGGCGGCGAACTCGTCACCCTGATCCTCGGCGAGGGCGCGCCGGAGGGCCTGGCCGAGCGGCTGGTCGCACACGCCCGGCACCGGCGGCCCGAGGTCGACGCGGTGGTCTTCCACGGCGGGCAGGAGTCCGCTCCGCTGCTCATCGGCGTCGAGTAGCCGACGCGGGGACGCCCGGATTGTCGGTCCGGTGGTGTAAACAGGGGCCTGATGGGCGCTCTCGATGAACCACTGACCAAGCTCGTCGGCGACCGGACCGCCAAGGTGCTCGCCGACAGCCTCAAGCTGCGCACGGTCGGGGACCTGCTGCACCACTATCCGCGCCGCTACGTCGAACGCGGCCAGCTCACCAGCCTGGACGAGCTGGAGATCGACGAGCACGTCACCGTGCTGGCGCGGATCGAGAAGGTCACCCTGATCCCGTTCCGCGGCCGCAAGGGGGACCGCCTGGAGGTGGTCGTCACCGACGGCCGCAGCCGGCTCTCGCTGGTCTTCTTCAACCAAGGCTGGCGGCAGAAGGAGCTCAGGGCCGGCGCCCAGGGCCTCTTCGCGGGCAAGGTCGGGGTTTTCAACCGGAGCCGCCAGCTGGTCTCGCCCGACTACCAACTCCTCGACGAGGAGGCCGGGTCGGACGCCGCGCAGCAGTTCGCCGGCCGGCTCATCCCGGTGTACGGCGCCAGCGCCCAGATGCCCAGCTGGAAGCTGTCCATCTGCGTCGAGACGGCCCTCACCAAGCACCTCGGCGACGTCGGCGAGCCGCTGCCGGCCGAGCTGCGCGAGCGGCACGACCTGATCCCGCTGCCCGAGGCCCTGGAGCTGATCCACCGTCCGCGCAGCCAGGCCGACCGCGAGCGCGCCCAGAGCCGGCTCCGCTGGGACGAGGCGTTCGTCCTCCAGGTCGCGCTCGCCCGACGCCGGGCCGCCGACTCCGCGCTGCCCGCCAAGCCGCGCGAGGCCCGGGCGGGCGGTCTGCTGGACGCCTTCGACGCCCGGCTGCCGTTCACCCTCACCGAGGGCCAGCAGAAGGTGTCCGCCGAGATCGCCGCCGACCTGGCGAGCGCGCACCCGATGCACCGGTTGCTCCAGGGCGAGGTCGGCTCCGGCAAGACGCTCGTCGCGCTGCGCGCCATGCTCGCCGTGGTCGACGCGGGCGGCCAGGCCGTGCTGCTGGCGCCCACCGAGGTGCTGGCGCAGCAGCACCACCGCTCGATCGTCGAGATGATGGGGGACCTGGCCGAGGGCGGCATGCTCGGCGGTTCGGACCTCGGCACCCGGGTGGTGCTGTTGACCGGCTCGATGGGCGTCCCGGCCCGGCGCCAGGCGCTGCTGGACATGGCCTGCGGGGACGCCGGCATCGCGATCGGCACCCACGCCCTGATCGAGGACAAGGTGCAGTTCCAGGACCTCGGCCTGGTCGTGGTGGACGAGCAGCACCGCTTCGGCGTCGAGCAGCGGGACGCGCTGCGGGCCAAGGGCGAGCAGCCGCCGCACCTGCTGGTGATGACGGCCACCCCGATCCCGCGCACCGTCGCGATGACCGTCTTCGGGGACTTGGAGACCTCGGTGCTGGACCAGTTGCCGGCCGGCCGTTCCCCGATCTCCACCCACGTCGTCCCGGCCGTGGAGAAGCCCAACTTCCTGGTGCGGGCCTGGGAGCGGGTCCGCGAGGAGGTGACCAAGGGGCACCAGGCGTACGTGGTCTGCCCCCGGATCGGGGACGAGGAGCCGGCCGAGCCGAAGAAGCGGCGCAAGGCGGCCGACGAGGACCTGGAGGACGTCGCGGACGCCGGCGCCGACAGCGACGAACGCCGGCCCCCGCTCTCCGTGGTGGAGACCGCCGGGATGCTGGTGAAGGGCCCGTTGGCCGGGCTGCGGGTGGAGATCCTGCACGGCCGGCTGGCGCCGGAGGCCAAGGACGAGGTGATGCGCCGGTTCACGGCCGGCGAGGTGGACGTCCTGGTGGCCACCACGGTGATCGAGGTCGGGGTCAACGTCCCCAACTCCACCGCGATGGTGATCATGGACGCCGACCGCTTCGGCGTCTCCCAGCTGCACCAGCTGCGCGGCCGGGTCGGGCGCGGCAGCGCGCCGGGCCTGTGCCTGCTGGTCAGCGACATGCCGGCGGCCAGCGCCGCCCGGGCCCGGCTGGACGCGGTGGCCGGCACGCTGGACGGCTTCGAGCTGTCCCGGATCGACCTCGAACAGCGCCGGGAGGGCGACGTGCTGGGCCAGGCGCAGTCCGGGGTGAAGTCCTCGCTGAAGGTGCTCTCGGTCCTGGAGGACGAGGAGGTCATCGTCACCGCGCGGGCCGAGGCCACCCGGCTGGTCGCCGAGGACCCGGAGCTGGCGGCCCACCCGGACCTGCGCACCGCGCTGGAGAGCCTGCTCGACGCGGACCGCGCGGCCTACATGGAGAAGGGCTGAGCGGGACGGCCGGACGGGCGGGGCCGGGCGGGCAGGGCCCGCCGGTCCTTCGGGGCGGCCGATTGTCAGACCCCCGGGAGAGAATGTAGTTGTTCAGGGCGCACCCTCAAGGTGCGTACCTGGCACGACACTTGGGGGTCCTGCCATGGCATTCCGTCATCTCAACGAGCTCCCGCTGGGCGACAAGGTCTTCCGGATCGAACTCGCCAGCGACGACGACCGCGAGGTCACCCTCACCCTGGCCGGCTGGCGCGAGGGGGCGGCCGCCGAGCCGCTCGCCTCGGGCCGGCTCCGTCTCCCGGTCGAGGACGTCGCCTCGCTGCGGATCGCGCTCAACCGCGCGCTCCGGGCCCTGGCGATCGTCGCCGACGTCTCCGAGCCCATCCCCGACCGTGACGTGCTGCGCGAGCTGTACCCCGGCCACGGCGCCCCCTGGGTGCCGCAGCACGAGGAGGAACTGGTCCGGCGGTTCCACGACGGCGAGACCGTCGCCCGGATCGCGGCCCGCTTCGGCCGTACGCCCGACTCCGTCCGCACCAAGCTGCGTGAGCTCGGGCACGACCCGCGCCGCCCCGAGTTCTGCCCGCCCGACGGCTGCCTGTCCTGGTCCCGGTACGCCTCGCCGGCGCTGCTCGGCGCGGCGGTCCCGGCCCAGGCGGCGGGCTCCGAGGCGAGCTGACCGTCCGCGGGCGGGATCCCGGGCCCCGGCCGGACCGGTCGGGGCCCGGGCCGCCCGCCCGCCCGTCGCGCGCCACCCGCCTTCGAGCCGGCGGGCCCGGGGCCGTATAGCGTGGGCGGGCAGCGACGAAAGGACCTCCCACCACCATGACCCGCGTGATCGCCGGGGCGGCCGGCGGCCGCCGGCTGGCCGTACCGCCCGGCCGGGGCACCCGCCCGACCTCCGACAAGGCCCGCGAGGCGATGTTCTCGACCCTGGAGTCGCTGCGCGGCACCCTGCACGGGGCCCGGATGCTGGACCTGTTCGGCGGATCGGGGGCGGTCGGCCTGGAGGCGCTGTCGCGCGGTGCCGAGCACGTCCTGCTGGTCGAGGCGGACAGCCAGGCGGCCCGGGTGATCCGGGAGAACGTCCGGACGGTCGGCCTGCCGGGCGTGCTGGTGAAGGCGGCCCGGGCCGAGAAGGTGATCGCGGGTCCGCCCCCGGAGGCCCCGTACGACCTGGTCTTCCTCGATCCGCCGTACGTCGTCACCGACGACGAGGTGCGCGAGATGCTGATCACACTCCTGGCCGGGGGCTGGCTCGCGGAGCATGCACTCGTCACCGTGGAGCGGAGCACCCGAGGCGGCGCGTTCGACTGGCCCGACGGCTTCGAGGAGCTGCGCTCCCGCCGTTACGGCGAGGGCACGCTCTGGTACGGTCGCGCCGCCGCCGAGGCCCGCCGACACCCCTGACCGGGCCGAGGAGGCCCGCAGCACCCGTCACCCCACGAGGGAGCATCCACGCCATGCGCCGCGCCGTCTGCCCCGGATCGTTCGACCCGATCACCAACGGTCATCTCGACATCATCGAGCGGGCCTCGAAGCTGTACGACGTGGTGCACGTCGCGGTCGCGGTCAACCGGACCAAGCAGGGCATGTTCACCATCGAGGAGCGGATCGCGCTGATCGAGGAGGTCACCGCGCCCTACGGGAACATCGTGGTCGAGTCGCACCTCGGCCTGACGGTGGACTTCTGCCGGGAGCGCGGCATCCCGGCGATCGTCAAGGGCCTGCGGGCCGTCAGCGACTTCGACTACGAGCTGCAGATGGCGCAGATGAACCACGGCCTGACCGGCGTGGAGACGCTCTTCATGCCGACCTCGCCGACGTACAGCTTCCTCTCCTCGACGCTGGTCAAGGAGGTCGCCTCGTACGGGGGCGACGTCTCGCACCTGCTGCCCGAGGTGGTGCACCGCCGGCTGGTCGAGCGGATCGCGGAGCGCAAGGCCGCGCAGTAGCGGGGCGCGGGCCGGGTGCGTCCGATTCTGCCGGTTCGTCACGGGTTGTCCAGGGTGTGCCCGAGCGGGCCGGTCCGGGCGTTGTGACCTCGCCCCGCAGTGGCCGTACAGTCTGTACTCCTGCCCTGCGGTGAGGTCCACCGCGCCGGGCCTGCCTCCGCCGGACCGTCGGCGGCACACGGAAAGACGAAGCCCCGTGGACGTGCAGAACAAGGTCGACGAGATCGTCGCGGCCGTCGAGAACGCCCGCTCGATGCCCATGTCGGCCTCCTGCGTGGTGAACCGAGCCGAGCTGGTCGGCCTGCTCCAGGAGCTCAGGGCGGCGCTGCCCGCCGAACTGGCCCAGGCCCAGTCGGTGATGGCCGACCACGAGCAGGTGGTGGCCGACGCCGAGGCCGAGGCCGACCGGATCATCCAGGGGGCGCACGCCGAGCGCGGTTCGCTGATCTCCGACACCGAGGTGGTCCGCCGGGCCCAGGCCGAGGCGGACCGCATCCTCGCGGAGGCGCGCTCCGAGGTCGAGACCAAGCGCGCCGAGGCCGACGACTACGTGGACAGCAAGCTCGCCAACTTCGAGGTCGTGCTGACCAAGACGCTCGGCGCGGTCGGCCGCGGCCGGACCAAGCTGCGCGGCGACTCCAGCGTCTTCGAGACCGAGTACGACGGCGAGACCGACGGCGAGGAGTTCCGGCCGCAGCCGCGGATCACCCCCAGCCCCGAGGTCGACGAGTACGTCGACGTGAAGCTGGCCACCCTGGAGAACGTGCTCAGCGCGACCCTGGAGGCGGTCGGCAAGGGCCGCGACAAGCTGCTCGGCAAGGCCCCGATCGACGAGCTGGGCGCCTACCTGGCCGCCGCCGACCAGGCCCAGCAGGCCAAGGACCGCGCCGAGGCGGTCGCGGCGGGCTTCGCCGCCGACGCCGACGGCGACGACATCGCCTGGTACCGCGAGGACGTTCCGCAACAGCAGACCTGGCCGGAGCAGTCCCCGGCTGCGGCCGGCTGGCAGGCCCCCGGCACCGACCAGTACGCGGCCGCGCAGCAGCCCGGCGGGCAGTACGCCGAGGTGTACGGCGGCGGCTACGACCCGGCCGGCCAGGGCGACCCGTACGGCGCCCAGTACGCCTACGGGCAGCAGCAGCAGCCGGGCTACCCGCCCGCCGGGCAGGAGCAGGGCGGCTACGGCTACCCGCAGCCGCAGCAGGGCTACGGCGCCCAGCCGTACGACGCCTACAACTACCCGCAGGCGCCGGCCAACCCGCCGGCCGTCCCGCAGCAGCAGGCCGGCCTGGACGAGACCAGCTTCTTCGACACCAGCATGATCGACATGACCCGGCTGCGGGAGCTCGGCGGACGCTGACCCGGCCCCGGGGGCGGCACCGCCCGGCCGGAACGGGCGGGCGGTGGCCGGGAACGGGTGCGGGCGGCCGACCGAAGTTGGGCCTGGCCGGAGACTCGGGTAGTCTGACCACTCCGGCCTCTCCGTGCCGGACCGTCGGTCTGCCCGCGCATCGCCCGGTGCGCAGCACCGCGCATCGCTTTTTCTCAGGAAGTCAGGACACCTTGAACCGCCTCGACCACCGCGACCCCCTCGTGTTCGACACGCACGAGCTCGGTCGTCGCCCCGGCTCGCTGCGCAAGGTGTCCCGCACCCTGGAGGCCCCCGAGGGCCTCGGGATCATCGATGTGATCGGCGTTCCGGAGAAGAGCGAGATCCGGCTGGAGCTCCGCCTGGAGTCGGTGGTCGAGGGCGTGCTGGTGACCGGCACCGCCGAGGCCCGCGTCGAGGGCGAGTGCGTGCGGTGCCTGGAGCCCGTCGAGGACGACGTCGACGTGGACTTCCAGGAGCTGTACTACTACCCGGAGTCCGACGAGCGCCACCGCGCCCGGACCGCCGGTGCCGAGGACCTCGACGAGGACTCGGAGGAAGAGACTTACCGTCTGGAGGGCGACTTCTTCGACCTCCAGCCGGTGCTGCGTGACGCGGTGGTGCTCGCACTGCCGCTGCAGCCGGTGTGCCAGGAAGACTGCCTGGGCCTGTGCTCCGAGTGCGGAGCGCGCCTGAGCGACGACCCGGCGCACCACCACGACGCCGTCGACCCCAGGTGGGCGGCTCTGCAGGGACTCTCCGCCGCCCCCGGCGACGAGGGTGACGGGATCAAGAACAGCGACACCCGTGAGGGTCTCGCCGAGAACCAGGAGAAGTAGCCGTGGCTGTTCCGAAGCGGAAGATGTCGCGCAGCAACACGCGCCACCGCCGTTCCAACTGGAAGGCCGTCGTTCCGGCCCTCGTGGCCTGCGACCGCTGCCACGAGCCGAAGCTCGGCCACACCGCGTGCCCGAGCTGCGGCACGTACAACCGTCGCCAGGTCCTCTCGGTCTGATCGGCGGGGTGTACGGATCGATGTCGGACGGTAACTCTTCCCGCAAGGCGGCCACCGCCTCGAAGGCCACTTCGGGCGGCGGAAAGGCCGGCGGGCCGGCTTCGACCGAATACGACGTCCTGGAAGGGCGCCTCGGGTACACACTCGAGCGCGCCCTTCTGGTACGTGCCCTGACCCACCGCTCGTACGCGTACGAGAACGGCGGGCTGCCCACCAACGAGCGCCTGGAGTTCCTCGGCGACTCGGTGCTGGGCCTGGTGGTGACCGACACCCTCTACCGCGTCCACCCGGACGTCCCGGAGGGCACGCTCGCCAAGCTGCGCGCCGCGGTGGTCAACTCGCGCGCGCTCGCCGACGTCGGCCGGGGCCTGGACCTCGGCGCGTTCATCCGGCTCGGCAAGGGCGAGGAGGGGACCGGCGGACGCGACAAGTCGTCGATCCTCGCCGACACCGTCGAGGCCGTGATCGGTGCCGTCTACCTGGACCAGGGTCTGGACGCGGCCACCGAGTTCGTCCACCGGCTGTTCGACCCGCTGATCGAGGAGTCCTCTCAGCTGGGTGCCGGCCTGGACTGGAAGACCAGCCTGCAGGAGCTCACCGCCTCGGTGGGCATCGGCGTGCCGGAGTACGTGGTCGAGGAGTCCGGTCCGGACCACGAGAAGACCTTCACCGCCGCGGCCCGGGTGGCCGGCCAGGACTTCGGCAGCGGCGTCGGCCGCTCGAAGAAGGAAGCCGAGCAGAAGGCCGCCGAGAGCGCCTGGCGGGCGATCAAGGAGAAGTACGCCGACCGCCTCCCCGGCGGCTCCGCCTGAGTCCGCAGTACCCTTCCTCCTGCCCGTTCCCGCGCGCTGGAGGCTGTTGAGGTGCCCGAACTCCCCGAGGTAGAGGTCGTCCGCCGCGGCCTGGCGAACTGGGTCGCCGGCCGGACGGTCGCCGACGTCCAGGTGCTCCACCCGCGCGCCGTGCGGCGCCAGCCGGCCGGTGCGGCCGACTTCGCCGCGCGGCTGACCGGCACCACGCTCGGCGCCGCGCAGCGCCGCGGCAAGTACCTCTGGGTGCCGCTCTCCGCCGCGGGGACGCCGGGGGCCGGGGGAGGGTTCTCGCTCATCGGCCACCTCGGGATGAGCGGCCAACTCCTCGTCCAGGACCCGGCCGTGCCCGACGAGACGCACCTGCGGGTCCGGCTCCGGTTCACCGACGGCGGGCGCGAGCTGCGCTTCGTCGACCAGCGCACCTTCGGCGGGCTCGCGGTCGAGGAGGCCGAGGACGGCGACCCCGAGGGCACGCCGGTCTCCATCGCGCACATCGCGCGCGACCCGCTCGACGTGCGCTTCGACGACGCCGCCTTCGTGGCCGCGCTGCGCGCCAGGCGCACCACGGTCAAGCGGGCGCTGCTGGACCAGACGCTGATCAGCGGGGTCGGCAACATCTACGCGGACGAGGCGCTCTGGCGCTCCCGGCTGCACTACGACCGCCCGACCGCCTCGCTGACCCGTCCGCAGGCCGCCCTCCTGCTGGCCAGCGCCCGGGACGTGATGGCCGCGGCCCTGGCCGTCGGCGGCACCAGCTTCGACAGCCTCTACGTCAACGTGAACGGCGAGAGCGGCTACTTCTCCCGGGACCTGGACGCCTACGGCCGCGAGGACGAGCCCTGCCACCGCTGCGGCACGGCGATCCGCCGGGCCGCCTGGATGAACCGCTCCAGCTACTTCTGCCCCCGCTGCCAGCGCGTCCCGCGCGCCCGCAGCGGAGGCTGAGGCCGGACGGCCCCCCGCCCCTGGCCCCGGCTGCCGGGGGCCGGTCAGCCGCTGGTGCTGAGCTCGCGCTGCGGTTGCTCCGCGTCCACGCCGCCGTGGGTGTCCTGCCCGAAGTAGGCGACGCCGACCGCCGAGACGACGGCGAGCAGGAAGCCGGCCACGCCGAGCCAGGCGAGGCCGTCCTTGGAGGAGTCGCCGAGCCAGAGCACGCCGACCGCGCCGGGCAGCACCGTCTCGCCGACCACCAGGGCGGCGGTCGCGCCGTTCACCGAGCCGATCTGCAGGGCGACGGTGTGCACGTACATGCCGCCGATGCCGCCGACCAGGATCGCGTACAGGGCCGGGTCGGAGAGCAGCGCGCCCAGGTCGAACGGCTCGACGCCGTTGAGGATGCGCACGCCGACACCGAGCGCGCCGAAGCCGAGGCCGGAGAGCAGGCCGGCGACGATCGCGCCGTTGGCGCCCATCCGCCGCACCAGCAGGCCGCCGCCGACCAGCAGCACGGTGGTGACCAGCAGCAGCCACCAGTGGAACTCCATCGCCGCGTGGTGGCCGCCCTCCGGGCCGGCCGAGACGGCCAGCAGCACCAGGGCCGAGCAGAGCACGCCGATCGAGGCCCACTCCAGCTGCTTGAGCCGGATGCCGAGCAGCTTGATGCTCAGCACCGCGGTGATCACCAGGTTGGCGCTGATGATGGTCTGCGAGAGGAACAGCGGCAGCAGCCGCGCGGCCAGCGCGCCGAGCCCGAAGCCGATGAAGTCGAGCACCGTGCCGAGGATGAACTCCCAGGTGACGGCGGCCTTCGCGGTGGAGGCGAGGCTCGGCCCGCCGTGCGCGGTGGTGCCGGCCGACGAACCCCCGGCGGCGGCCTCCTCCCGGGCGGAGCGCCGTGATCCGACGGCCTGCAGGACCGAACCGGTGCCGTAGCAGGCGGAGGCCGCCACGGCGGTGACGAGGCCGATGAACACCCAGTGCTCCGATCGAGAGAAGCGGTCAAGAGAAGGTCAAGGGACCGAGGTACGGCTCCCACTATGCCCGGTGGCGGGGTAGCGTCGGAGCGCCCTCGGCCTGCCCCGGGAACGCCCGGGCCCCGCCGGGAGGTACGTCCGGGCAGGTGGCCGGGTTCCCGCCGGCGGTGCGGTCCGGGGGCGGCCCGGGGAAACATCATCCCCGAGGAGGGGTCGGCCCCCGGCGGACGGTGGGGGTGGTGCGCAGCGGCCGTACGCGAAGGGTATGCCCTGGCGGGACGTCGGTGGCGGTAGCGTCGATGGCATGAGAACCCTCGCTCGACGACGTTCCCGGGGCGCCGGGCCGCTGGCCCTGGTGGCGGCGCTGCTCGGGCTGCTGCTCCTGCTGGCCCCGGCGGCCTCCGCGGCCGGCGGACTGGACGACGCCGCCTCGGCGCTCAAACAGGGCCGGGTGTACGTCGACCCGGCGATGACCGACCGCTTCGGTCCGGCTCAGGCCGACGCCCTGACCGCGAAGATCCGCAAGGCCGACAAGCCGATCTTCGTCGCGGTGGTCCCGGCCGCCGCCCCGTACGGTGCCCAGACGGTCTTCAACGACCTGCGGACCAAGACCGGGATCACCGGCACCTACGCGATCTGGCGCGGCGACGCGTTCCAGGCCCGCTCGGACCACGAGGCGATGCCGCCCGGAAGCGCCGAGCGGATCGCGGGCGCCTCCTTCCGCTCCCACCCGGGCGACATCGGCGCGACCCTCGACGACTTCGTGGACACCGCCGCGCCCCAGGTCAAGGGCCACGGCGTGAACGGCTCCGCGGGCGGCTTCCCGGCCGCCGCGGTGGTCGTCCCGCTGGCCCTGCTGGCGCTCGCCGGCGCCGGCGTCTTCCTGCTGTTCCGCCGGGCGAAGAAGCGCAAGGAGGAGCGGCGGCAGGCCGAACTGGCGCAGCTGCGCCGGGTGGTGGACGAGGACATCACGGCCTTCGGCGAGGAGCTCGACCGGCTCGACTTCAACCCGGGCGCCCCGGACGCCGACGACGTCCAGCGCACCGACTACACGCACGCCCTCGACTCGTACGAGCGGGCCAAGCGCAGCATGGACGAGGCGAAGGGGCCGGAGGACGTCAAGCCGGTCACCGAGGCGCTGGAGGACGGCCGGTTCGCGCTGGCCACGCTGGCCGCCCGGCGCGAGAAGCGGCCGCTGCCGGAGCGCCGCCCGCCGTGCTTCTTCGACCCGCGGCACGGCCCGTCCGTGCAGGATGCCGACTGGGCCCCGGCCGGCGGTGCGGCGCGCACCGTCCCGGTCTGCCGGGCGGACGCCGACCGGCTGGCGGCCGGCCAGGACCCGGACATCCGCACCGTCCCGACCGAGCACGGCCCGCAGCCGTACTGGAACGCCGGCCCGGCGTACGGGCCCTGGGCGGGCGGCTACTTCGGCGGGTTCGGCGGCGGCGGGCTGCTGCCCGGCCTGCTGGTCGGCACCATGCTCGGCTCGATGATGAGCACCCCGGCCTACGGTGCCCCGGTCGACGCGGGCTCCGACTACGAGGGCGGCGACTACTCCGGCGCCGACTACGACTCCTCCGACTTCGGCGGCGGCTTCGACGGCGGTGGCGGGGACTTCGGCGGCGGCTTCGACGGCGGCGGAGGCGGGGACTTCGGCGGCGGGTTCTGACCCGTCGCGGAGGAGTCCGGGCCGTGACGCCCGCAGTGCGGCCCAGCCGCTTGTTCTCGCTGACCAGTGCGGCCTGGGTGTACTGGGCGATCATCAGGCCGGAGTCCACGCCCGGGTCGT
>NZ_JBEYVJ010000060.1:0-32999 GCF_040643935.1 Kitasatospora sp. NPDC047058
AAACGCTCGGCTGGAGAACTCCAGCCGAGCGCCTGCGTGATCTACTGACGACCGCGTAAGCCATCAGGTGTTGCGAGGACCCCAAGAATCCGCCTTGATGGCGGCGGGGCCTTCTCGTTGCTTCCGGTGGTCGGCGGCCATTCCGACTGGTGGGGGCCGGACGGATCCATCCGATCGGGATGAGTGAAGGTCGTCCGTAGCGCCCGTCAGCACAGTGATCGCTGCGCCGTGCTGGTGGTTTCGATGCCGGCCAGAGCGCGGCTGCGTCGAGCCGCTCTGGGCCCACCTGACGCTTGTCCTATGCCAGCCCGCCGCCGCGCCTCCGCCGCTGATCCGTTGGTGCTGCACCCGCCGGTCGAGGTGATGCGCCCGCGGGCCGAGCTGGTGCTCCCAGGCGAGGGTGCATTTCCGGGTGGCACGCAGTACTCGGTCAAGCTGGACGGGTTCCGGGCCGTTGTGTTCGTCAGCGCCGACCGGTCGGTGGTGCTGCAGTCGCGCTCCGGCCGGAACCTCGCGGGCGAGTTTCCCGAGATCGCTTCCGCGGCTGGCCACGTGCTGCCGGCGGGCGCGGTCGTTGACGGCGAGATCGTGGCGTACCGGGAGGGCCGGATTGCGTTCACGGAGCTGCTGCGCACGCGCGCCGCCCGGGCGCGGGCCGGGGTGACGACAGCGTTCGTGGCATTCGACTTGCTGGCGATGCCAGGGGTGGACATGCGGGCGCGGCCGCTGGCGCAGCGTTGGGAGGCGCTGCTGGAGGCGCTTGCCGGTGCGGGGCCGGTGGTTCAGCCGGTGATGGCCACCATGGACCGGGCTGAGGCGCTGGTCTGGTACGAGCGGCTGGCGGACGTGGGGGTTGAGGGGATCGTGGCCCGCGGTTTGGGGACGTCGTACCGGCCGACGTTGGGGCGTTCGGGCTGGGTGAAGGTGAGGCACGCGGACACGACGGACGCTGAGCTGGTTGCGGTGGTCGGGGCGGGCCGGCCGCGGCATGTGCTGGTTCGGTTGCCGGGCAGGGAGGTTGTGGGGGTGTCGTCGCAGTTGGACCGGGATCAGCAGGACCAGGTGATCGATGTGGTGGAGGGGCGACTTCGTCCGCCGGTAGAGGCGCCGGGGTGGGGAGTGGTTCGCTGGTTGGAGCGTCCGTTGCGGGTGGAGGTTCGGGTGGGTTCGGGCCGGCATGGGACGGTGCGGTTCGTGAGGGTGCGGGGTGAGTGAACTGCTCGACACACGCGAAGTGACCTTGCGGCGAGGCCTTCTCGTTGTCTTGTCACGTCCCGCGCCTACCCTTCCCTTCATGACGAACTACAGCGGCCCCGCGACCGTAACCACCCCCGACGGCGCCACCATCAACGTCACCGCCCACCTCTCCACCCGCCCCAGCAACCGCGATGACTGGGCCGGGCTCCTCACCGCCGAAGATGGCCGGGCGCTCCTCAACGTGCACGAGGGCACGGTGCGACTCCCGAACGGCCGCGAAAGCGGCTTCGTCCGGACCGCCGGCGGTGTCCCGGGCGGGCCAATCCAGGTAGCGGGCAGCAGCGGCGCCAGGCTTCTGTAGAGCTACGCCGCCGCGGTCTCCCCGGCAGGGAGGAGACGCAGCAGTGGCGCAGCAGCTGGGCCCACCAGGCGTTCGGCCTCGTCTGCGGTGACGCGGCGCACCGCGAAGCCCTTCTGCAGCAGGATCCGCGGCGCGTGGTTCAGGTACTGGGCGACGTACAGCTCGGAGCCGTCGGCGAGCAGGGTGTGGATGCTCTCGTGGGACCACAGGTCGCCGGCGACGCAGTGGCCGTTCAGGCCGGTGCAGGTGTTCATGGTGTCCTCCAAAGCAGAAGGCCCCACCGAGTGGCGGGGCCTTCTGTGTGCGGGCATGAAGAAAGCCCCGGCCCTGGTGGGCGGGGGCTTGCAGTAGCGGGGTTGGTCAGCCGCGGCGGCGGGCTTGGGCGAGGTGGATGGCCAGGACGACGAGCCGGCCGGCGAACCTCATGACGCGGACGGACAGGCGCAACGCCTCCCGGCCGGTGAGGCTGGCGGTGTCGCCGGCCCAGCCGAGGACAAGGAGCGGATGGTCTCCGTCGTACTGCTCCAGGCGGGCGTCGACGATCGGCGCGCCGCCGACCACGGGCGGGGCGGGGACGGCGGCCGCGGGTCCGTAGTGGTCCCAGTGCGGGATGGCAATGGTGCAGCGGCCGGCGAGGTGCGGGCAGTGGGGCATGGGGCCTCCAGGCATGCGAAAGGCCCCGGCTCGGGAGAGCGCGGGGCCTGCAGTGCGGTCCGGGCTGTGGGCGCCCGGCCGTCGTGGCGGCGATTGTAGACAGACCGTCCGGCAAGACGGAAGTCTCTGACGGAGAAACGTCGTTGCCGCGTCCGCAGGGGCTCGATTGTCGGACCCCGCCGCTAGCCTGCCGCCATGAACCTTCAGTGGATCGACTGCGCCCAGGTGCGCCTCACAAGCAAGCTCATCCCGAGCCCCAGCTACGGGTCGCACCTCATCGACCAGTTGGCGAACGTCCGCGTGGCGTTCGACAACGGCTTCGTGCACATCGACACCCGCTTCTCCAGCACCGCGCCGCTGGACCCGAATGGCGAGTACACGGTGCTGGTGGTGCCCGCGGCGGCGGTCGAGTCCATCTCGTACCAGGTGGTCGACGGCCAGCCCCGCGTCCGGTTCGTCTGACCCGGATGGAACTCCTTGGCTCCCAGGGTGCCGGCCCGTGCCGTGACTGCGGCCGGCACTCCGCGGGACGGTGGCCCGGGGACCGCTGCCGGCCGTGCTGGGAAGACCGGCTCGACAAGCGCAGGGCCGACGTGAACGCCGGCCCGACGGCGCTGTACCGCTGCTACGACGAGAACGGCTGGCTGCTGTACGTCGGCATCACGCTGGACCCTGACCGCCGCTTTCGTGAGCACACGAAGACATTCGGCTGGTGGCCCGCCGTGGCGTCGACGACGGTGAACTGGCTTCCGTTCGGCGGGCGCCTGGCGCAGGACGTGGAGACGCTGGCGGTCTGCCTGGAGAAGCCGGCATGCAACCACCGCGAGGACACCCTGCCGGCGGAGTGCGCCGGCCGGATGGAGACCGGCACGTGGTTCGACCGAGCGGCGCAGTTGCGGGAGTGGCGGCGGTGGTTCGCGGTGTGGCGTGATTGCCAGTTGCAGCCGGCGGAGCGGGAGGCGAGGGCTTCGGCCGGGGCGTGACGTCACAGGTTCATCACGTGCCGCACACGGAGCGGCTGGCGTTGGGAGGCTCGGCGTCGTTAGGTTCCCGTCGTCGAGGAGCAGCGCGTGTCGCAGCCGAACTACCCTCCCCCGTACGGTCCTCCGCCTGGTCCGCAGCGGCATACGCAGGTGACGAAACGCGGCGCCAATCACGGGCTTCACGTGTTCCTGTCGATCATCACGTGCGGGCTGTGGGCGATCACCGGTTGGCCGATCGCCGCGGCGATGGGCCGCAAGACGAAGACCACCGTGATGGTGACGCCCCCACAGGGCCCGTACGCGAGCGCTCACGGGCATCCCGGCCCTCCGGTCCAACCCGGCCCGTACGGGCCGCCACAGCACGATCCCTACGGCGCGACGGGGCAGTTCCCGACTCAGGGGCAGCAGCCTCCGCAGCCGCCGACGACGACGTCGTGGGGCCGGCCGCCCCAGCAGTAGACACCGCACAACATCTGGACTCCCAGATTCCGCAGGCGTATCTTCCACGCCAGTGGGGGGGCACCCCGGCGTCAGGCTGTTGGACCCCGGGTCTCCACAAGTGGTCGCGTTGCCCGCCGACGACCACAGTGCCCCACCGTGTCCCAAGCACGGTGGGGCACCTTCATGTCCACGCTGAGCTGCGGATTCTCGGTGCGAAGCTCTTGTCGGCATCGGGCTGCGGGTCTACGGTCATGGCTGTAGGATCCGCGTTGCCTCCCACAGCTGCGCCCCACCATGTCCGTGGTGGGGCGCTGTGCGTTCTGCCTCCGGTCAGGTGCGGGTCGCGAGGATCGCCGTCAGTGGGCCGGCGAGCGTCTTGCCGTGCATGTCCTGGAACTCGTAGCCCCGCACCGGGGTCTCCAGGGTCTCCGAGAGCATGTCGTAGATGTCGTCCCCAGACTTCATGCGGTACGGCGCGATCCGGAAAGAGTTCCGGTGGACCTGATGCCATCCGTCCGCGAGCAGTACCGCGGTGACGGTGCGGGCATGAACTTCGATCGTGGCGCTCACCGGGCGAGCACCACCTGAAGCGCAGTGTCGTCGCAGCCATCCGCGATCCGGTGCAGAGCGTCGGCCTCGCGCTGGTCGACGCTCAGGCCCCAACGGGTCTTGATAGCCGCCCAATCGGCGACGTACCGGCAGGCGTAGTGCGCGGCCGGCGGCATCCAGTCCGCCGGGTCCTGGTCGGCCTTGCTGCGGTTCGACTTCGCCGACACCGCAATGAGCGCGCGGGGCTCATCCAGGTCGTTGGCGTACTGCTCCCGTTCCTTCGCGCTCCAGTTCGAGGCCCCGGAGTCCCAGGCCTCGGCGAGCGGCACGAGATGGTCTACATCAAGGCCGCGGGCGTCGTTCACAACGAGGTCGTCGTACAGGGACAGCCAGGTGCCGCCATCGAGGGCGCAGCGCGGGCCGATCACTGGTGCGGTGAGGGCTTCGGCGATGAGGACTTCCTTGCGGGTGTCACAGCCGTCCTTGTCGGCGTCGATCCAGTGCCGGAACGCGGTACGGACATAGCCCTCGCGGGACTCGTCCGCGACGGGCAGGTTGTCGATCGCCGCGTACAGGGTGGTGGTGATTGTGTCGCCGGCCGCACGGTGGTGCTCGGCGGCGTGGCCTGGTGTGGCGACGCCGAGCAGGGCGACTACGGCGAAGAGGGTGGTGGCGGGGCGCAGGCGCACGGCTGGTCTCCCAGGTGACGGTTGGTAAGCCACCCAGCAGAACGATCACTGCGCGTATCAGTCACGTGAAGTCCCACCCTCCGTAGTCAGACGATCGCCTCCAGATGCGCCCACCCCGATTCCGTGCTGGGCTGGAAGAGCCCAATGGCAGCGGCAACCTGGAGCCTGCCAGCAAGGCCGGGCACCTGCTCCTCCCTCCGCTGGCGCCCGCCATTGGTGCACCATCCACAGCACCGAGCGAGACCCCCTGAGACCGGCGCTGCCCCATGGCAAGATCGCAGCGCTCTGAGGTGGAACCAATGACTCTCCGGAAGAAGCTCTCCGCCGCCGCACTCGCGGCGATCACCACGGGAACCCTGGTCCTCGGCCCTGCCAGTGGGGCTTTGGCCAGCGATGCCGGCCATCACTCGCAGACGAAGGTGGAGCACACGGTGCGCCACTCGGCGCCACGGGCAATCGACCCGGCAGCGATTGAGGCCGCCCTCAGGGCCGTGATCCTGGCGAACCCCCAGGTGATTGGCAGCCCCCTGTGCCCGGCCATACACACGGTCGATGACGTGGGCGACTGCCTCCACCGACTCCAGGCTCTCCTGCCCGACCTCCAAGCCCTTCTTGGACAGCGGGTGAACCGTGGCACGCTGCTTCTGGACCTCTTCGCACCGGTCATCGCGTGTGCGGTGGCAGGAAACGATCCTGAACTCTGCGTGCTCGCGCTCCCGCAAGGCCCGGTGACCACCGGGTAGTCCAGGTAGGCCGGGGGGCAGGGGCCGACCACCGGGGCGCCCCGCCGCGACCCGAGCACGGCGGGGCCCTCCCCTCTTGCGTAGGGTCTGGACTCCAAGCGGAACACGGTCTACCGTTACGGCCCCGGATTGTCCTCCCCGGCCAGTGCCCCCGCCACGCCCACACCCCGGCGGGGGCACAGTCACGTCCTGCGGCGCCTTCGTACGGCCCGCAGCCTCAGCCTGCTGGGCGGGGCGAGCCGCACGTATTCGGAGTCGGCGACCACACGGCCCCGGACTTCCCCCTCCGTGGCTGCGCCGCCCATCAGTCCGCCTGCGTCTGGTGGAGGCGCAGCCCGAGTTGCAGCGCCGCCATGCGGGTCTCCGGCGAGGTCGTCTTGCCCTGCCGTTCCAGCTCGGCGACAGCATCCTCGGCGAACCGTACTGCAGCCGCCAGGCTCTGGTCGTCGGGCTGGCCGTTGTACTCGGTCATGCGAGCTCCTTCGGTAGGGCGAGTCGATGACGCCACAGTTCGTCGTCTCCACGGGACATCAGTTGATTCCACAGCAGCACTGGCCGCCGGTGCAGTCAGCGGTGATGTGGAAGTCGCCCCTGCACCCGCACGCGCAGCCACCGAGCAGACCGCGGGCAATCAGCTTGCGGGCCTTGGCGTAGAACAGGTTCACCGGCACCGGGCCGACCAGGAACTCCAGCGCCGCGTGGACGTCCCACGACATGCGCCAACCGACGCCACCGACCGCCGGTGAGCGCCGGACGGCGTCAAGGAAGACGCCGTCCGGGATGTCCTTGCACTGCACCGATCAGCCCTCACCATCGAATAGTGCAGGCTGCGCCTCATCCACCGGCGCGCCCTGCCCGCGCCACTGCTCCCCGTACTCGTACACCCAGTGCGAACACTCCTTCCGGACATGGAACCGGGCCGTCCCCGCCGGCAGGTCGAGACGCCACAGGTTCGGACCAGGGAACGACACCGACTTCTGCCGGCCACTGATCGCCTCACCGCAGCCCATGCACGCCCCGGCGGGGATGGACAGCAGCCGATCGGACTTCGCGATCTGCCGGTTGACCGTCTTGTCGAGCTCCTCCTCGCGGCAGGGAGGGAGTTCACCGCAGGAGCGGCACACCGCATAGTGCTCCGGCAGGACGTCCCAGACGAACGACGCCCGCGACGCGAGGTGCTTGCGCTTCCCGCCGCCGTCGGGCTCCAGGACCAGGTTGATGGGCCGGTCACGCCACGTCGCCGGGTCGGGGGCCGGCTGGCTTTGGGACCCGTCGAACCAGAACCTAAAGTGCGTGTCCCAGCGCTCCGGCCAGGGGGCGGGCCACAGATCCTGCGGGATCTCGCGGATCTCGACGACGCGCCACGGTGAACGCTCCCAGATGACGAGCATGCCCGGAGTGAGGACGGGGTTGCGGTCCCTATTGGTGCGTTCGAAGTCGGCCTGTTCGATGCGCCGTTGCACGGTCGATCCGCGGTCAAGGTTGCGGCCCCAGGTGGGCGGGTCGATGTGGCCGCGGAGGGTGGGGGTACGGGACCGCCAGGTGGCACCGGGGGTGACGGAGATCGGGATTCGCATGACTCAGCCTTGCTCTCGGTCGCGGGTGGCGAGGATGAGGTCCGCGGCAGCATCCACACCGTCGGTCTCGTTCGGGGAGACGTTGACGGTTCGGAGCATCTCGGCGGCCTCTGTGAGGACCGTGTACCGGACCTGTGCGGCGTAGTCATCGAGGAGATCGCCGGCCTGCCCGGGCAGCATGAAGCTGACGTGGAACGCCCGCTCGATCCGCTCCCGCGGGGTGCGCTTCGACTTTGCCACAGGTCAGCCCTCCCAGTGCGTGCCGCCGCCCAGGACCTCCGGGACAGCGGAGTTGGCTCCGGCCTCGCACCCTTCGACCCACCGGACGCGCATCCCACCGCCAGGCCCATCGAGGGCCGTCCGGACCGCGCCAACCCACTCGGGCACGGGCAGCGGCTGCTCCCATTGGAGGGCCTGGCGCTCAGCCGCGTCGCACACCTCGTGCGCGGCGAGCCAGCCGCGCTTCAGCTCGGCCGCAATAGCGGGCTCGACGCCGACGTACCGGGCGCGCTCAGCGAGGAGCCCGTCTCGCTCGGCGACGACCTGGTCGAGGTCGGGCTGTACGGCTTCGGTCAGCTCGTCAGCGGCCTCGACGGTCAGGCCGAGCCGAAGCGCGGCAGCGTGGACACGAAGGGCGAGTTGGGAAGCGTCCATGTGCGGTACCTCCTGGTGTGTGGTGGATTGTTCCAGCCGCGGGGGCAGACGGGTACCCCCGCGACGTGGCGGGATGCGATCAACTTGTGCGCGGCGAGAGGCAGAACGTGCGCCCAGCCGTAGCCTGTCCGGCATGGAGCTGAGCGAGGACGAGAAGGCCCTGCTGTACCTGATCGTGAAGGCCGGACGGCCGGTGTCGCCGTCGGACTACTTCCACGGCATCCACCCGCCGACGTTCGCCCCCTCGGTGGAGGGGCCGGAGCGGGACGCGTGGGTGGAGAAGCAGATCGGCCTGTACGGGGCGTACCTGGGGCTGGACCAGAAGGGCCTGGTTGAGGTGGCGGTACCGGCCGACGGCCGGATTCCCGATCTGGTGGTGCCGACAGACGCGGGGCGGGCACTGATCGGCTGATGGGGTGGGCCGGCCGCCGGGGCGCAGCGGCCGGCCCACCATCACTGAGATACGTCGTCTGCCGACTTGTACGGCAGCGGGTCCCCGGGACGCCCCGCACCCTCAGGCCAGGCCCCCACCGGCCGACCGTCCGGACGCGACTTCGGCGGCGCCGCTGCCGGGAACTCGCTCTTCTCGTCGTGTCGCCGGATCCGGCCGCGCACGAAGGCCATCAGGTCGCCTTCCTGCCGCATCTGCCGGACGTCCTCGGTGGTGAACTCCTCAGCCATCAGACTCCCTTGACGCATCAGTCGCGAGTCATGTCGACGAACCGCGAGTAGTGGCCCTGGAATGCCACGGTGATCGTGGCGGTGGCGCCGTTCCTGTGCTTGCCGACGATGATGTCGGCCTCGCCGGCCCGGGGGGATTCCTTCTCGTAAGCGTCCTCCCGGTGCAGCAGGATCACAAGATCCGCGTCCTGCTCCAGCGAACCCGACTCACGCAGGTCCGACACCACCGGCTTCTTCTCCGTACGCTGCTCCGGACCACGGTTCAGCTGCGCCAGCGCGATGATCGGCACATCGAGCTCCTTCGCAAGGAGCTTCAGGTTCCGGGAGATGTACGACACCTCGACCTGCCGCGACTCGAACCGGCGCGTCGTGCCGGAACCGAGGAGCTGCAAGTAGTCGATGACGATCAGCCGAAGGCCCTGGCGTTCCTTCAACCGGCGCGCCTTCGCCCGGATCTGCGCGAGATCGAGGTTCGGCGAGTCGTCGATGTACAGCGGCGCCCCGGTCACCTCGGGCATACGCCGGGCAATCCGCGTCCAGTCGTCGTCATCCATGTTGCCCGAGCGCATCAAGTGCAGCCCGACGCGGGCCTCCGCGGACAGGACCCGCATGTTGATCTCGTTGCGGCCCATCTCCAGCGAGAAGATCACGCTCGGCAGGCCGTGCGTGATGGAACACGCTCGCAGGAAGTCGTCCGCGAGCGTCGACTTCCCCATCGCAGGCCGGCCCGCAACGATGATGAGCTGGCCGCCCTGCCATCCCTGCGTCAGCGCGTCGAGGTCGGTGAACCCGGTTGGGACACCGGTGAGTCGGCCCTTGTTAGTGGCGATGTCCTCCAGGTGGTCGAGAGTTCCACCCATGGAGTCGGAGACCAGATGGAGCCCGTCCTCGGCCTGGTCGGCTTCAGCCTCGGTGATCTGCGCCTGCACCTCAGCGATGATCGCCGCCGTGTCCTCGCGACCCTCCAGCAACGCCTGGGTGGCGCGGCGGGTGGTCCTCGCGAAGTCCCGGGCGACGAACTTCTCACGGACGATCTCGGCATACGTCTCGGCGTTGCCGACCCGGATCGCCTCCGCGACCAGGGAATGGAGGGCGCCCGGGCCGCCGACCTTGTCGAGCTCCCCGCGGCGGGTGAGCTCCTCGGCCACGGTGACCGGGTCGGCGATCTCACCGGCGGCGTTCAGGTCGACGATCGCGTTGTGGACCAGCTCGTGCGCGGGCCGGTAGTAGTGCTTGCCCTTGATGATCTGCGCGACCTGGTCGATGGCGTGCCGGTCGTACAGCATCGTCGAGAGGACACCGCGTTCGGCGGCGATGTTGTGCGGCTCGCTCAGGTGCATTCCGTTGTCACCCGCGGGCTGGTCGTCGTGGAACGGGTTGTGCTCGGTCATGCGGCAGCTCCTTCGGTGCGGCGCCGGCGGGCAACAGCGGCGGGGTGGCAGTCGTTGCACGGGACCAGCTCGTTGTCCTGGGCCGGGTCCTTGCGCATGCGGTGGTTCGGGTCCTGGCAACGGCCGCACCAGTCGTCCTTGGTGGCGGCGGCCTGACGGATGGTCGGGGTGGTGGAGCGGTCGCAGTGCTGGGCGAGGTCGGTCCAGCCGCGGGTGGCGAGTTCACGGGCCCGGTCTGCGAGCCACCAGGCGGGGAAGCCGGCTGCGAGGAGCTCGACGGCCTGGGCGGTGAGCTTGCTGCGGGTGGTGGGGCTGACCGCGCGGCCGAGAACGCTTGCGTAGGCGTTGAGCACCTGGGCGGTGTCCGGAGAAATGATCTCTCTCTCGTTCTTTGGCGCGGGAGGCTTCTGCCGGGTGCGTCGCTGAGAGGGGAGGGAGAGAGTCTTCTCTGTCTTTTTAAAAACGTCTTCTTCGTGTTCAACAGGCTGACCACCTCGTCGGACTGGTCAGAATCCTGACCAGCGCTGACCTGCGGTTCCGTCGGGAAGGGCTCATTGAACGCGAGGACGTAGATGTTGGACCGGTGGTCGGCCGCCCCGGACTCCTCGATACGCAGCGCGCCGGCCGCCATGAGGGCCTTCACGTAGGCGATGACGCTGCCCCGGCTGACCTTGAGCTCCTTTGCGAGCGTGCCGTAGGACGGCATCATCCGGTCGTAGTGCCCGTACCGGCCGAGCAGCCAGCCGTAGGTGGCAATCGCCTGCAGCGAGACGCCGGTCTCGTACAGCCACAAGGGGATCCGGCCGTACTTGGTTTCCGCGGCGCGGCCGCGCATGTTCTCGATCACGTGCTGGTCTCCAGCATTGGCCCGCCGGTGGCGGTGAAGGTGGTGGGTGAACGAGGGGCCGCCCCATCGCGGGGCGGCCCATAGGGTGTGTCAGCGGCCGAGGATCCGGTCGATCGTGCGCTGCGCCGAAGCAGCCGGCAGATCACCCGTCACCGTGTGGTGGCCCGTCTGCGGCTCGTAATGCGTCTGCACGTTCTCGAAACCGAGCGTGCGCGCGTCGTCAGCGGTCGCGGCGATCGTCGACGCAGCACCGGGCTTGTCACGGTGCAAGGACTGGAGGAGCTTCACTGCGGCACCCCCTCGACGATGACGAGGCCGTCACCGTGCACGGACCGGAGGATCATGACGACCAGGTCCTCATCCAGGACCCGCGGGTCGTAACCCACCATGAGCGTGTGCTCGTCGATCCACACAGGGCGCAGCGCGGGACCCTCGGCGGTGAACTCGACCGGGACGAGGCCAGCGGTGATGCGCGGGGCGGTAGCGGTGGCGGTCACAGCGATTCCCCCACCTTCCCGTTGGCCAGCGCGCGGAGGTAGCACAGCCAGAACAGTCGGGCGCCGTGCCGGTCACCGGTCTTCCAGGCGAACTCGGCGAGGCTGTAGCCGCCGAGGTTGCCGTACTCGTGGAGGGGGGCACGGCCTACGGCAAGGGCCTCGGTCGGACGGGCGACGGTGGTTGCCATCATCGGGCCACCGCCAGGGTGACGTGCGCGCCGTTGACAGAAGATGCCATGATGGATTCCTTCGATCGGTGCGCGCTTCGGTTACCAGGCCAGAGGGCGCGCACGGTGAGGATGGCGGCCCCGCTTCTGCGGGGCCGTTTCGCGTTCTAGTGGCGCAGTGTCTCGATCGGCACCTCGCCATCTCCTACACTTCAGACATTACCGCCTATGCGGAATGGATACAAGGTAAGAACGTGGGAATCCCCGCGCCAGCCTTCCGGGGAGATTCACCGGCCTTGCCACCTCCCAGCAACTTCAACCGCTACGGTTGCTAGGTGCCGCACTGCCCGCGGCACTGGATGGCCCTGACTAAGCCACCCCTGCCGAGCACCCGTCGCCACCGGGAGAAGTTCAATGACTGACCAGCCGTGGACCATCGAGCGCATCACAGAGGCGCTGGGGTCCCCCGATCTGACCCAGCGGTTCCTCGGCGAGATCAACCGGGCGCCGGCCGCCGAGCTCCTCGCCGTGTTCGCGCGGTGGCAGGGGATCGCCGAATCGACCGTCGCCGCGGTCGAACGAGGTCGCGAAATCGCCGCAGCCCAGGCAGCCGGTCAGCCTATTCCGGGCGAGTGGGAAGACATCACCGATCAGGTCAGGGCCGACGCGGCGAAGCTGAAGTCCCGCAGCGCCGCGTGACTCTCTGGTTCTTGCACATGCACTCGGAGTTGTCACTAGGCTGACCGTGTCAACACCGTGACCGGTCCACCCGCGGGCCGGAGGCGCCCGCTGTTGCGGGCCCGTCAGCGTAGGACAGGATCACAGACCATGATCTACCGCCTCCACCAGGACCGCACCGTGCGCGCCGTGCGCGCCAGCCTGCCCCAGGCGGCCGCCGACGAGCTGACGCTGGCCCTGGACGGCATCCTCGCGGACCCGAAGGCCGGGACCGGCCCGTACGGGATCGATGACGGTGTGACCAGGCTGCTGGTGCTGTCGCGATCAATGGCCGTGCTGCTGGTCAACGAGGGCACCCGGGTTGTCACCCTGCTTCAGATCACTCACTTGAGCTAGCCGACAGTCACAACTGCGCCCCAGCTGGGGGTCTCCGGCTGGGGCGTTGTCGTATTGGGCAGCGAACCATATGACCCACTGGTCAGCGGACGTGGTTGATGAAGACCTTCGAGCCGTCGTGCATGTCCAGGGTTGCACCGTGGCCGACGGCCGGCGGGTTGGGGCGGGTGGAGTAGATCTCGACGGCGGCGATCTCTCCGGGATCCGTGGCGAGGAGCTGGGCGACCAGGGCCTGCTCGACCGTGGACAGGTCGCTCGTCACGGTCGGCAACTCCAGCAGGGCCGGCTTCTCCCCCAGCGTCGGCTCCGGGTCTGCCGCACCCCAGGACTCTCCAGGGAAGCCGACTACGACGATCTGCCACAGCGACTTTCGTCCACCGGCTTCGACTGCCACGCCGACCGGGTGCCGCGCGTGGCCGGCGTCGGCGAACGACTTCGCTGCGGCGCCAGGCAAGGCACTGGCGGCGTCGAGGAGGAGCTGCTGGAAACGGGCAGGGCGCATGAACGTTCCTTCGGCTTGGGGGGCGGCTAGCCCACCGTACCTGCCGATTGCACCAGCGGAGCTAACGACCCTCTCCATCGAATTGCCAATGAGAGGGCTTTGGCACGCGCGGGGCTGGACGCTCCCCCTTCCGCCAGTAGCTCCGAGTCGTGGACTCCAGGAGGCCTTCCCTTACTAGCTCGTCCAGCGCTTTGGCGATTGTCGGAATCGACGCATGGAACTCGGTGGCCAGATCGCGCTGGCATGGGAGGGCCTTGCCGGAGGGAAAGCCCCCGCCCTCGATAGCTACTCGAAGCGCACGCTTCACGTCTGCTGCGGCAGGGTCGGTGTAGGTGACGGGCGGGTGGTCTCGCCAGCCCCGTCCAAGGCGATGTGTCTTGTCGAACCGAGGGCCTTCGGCTTGCACCGCCGCACGCTCGGCTGCGAGAGCCGAGGGGCGGTCGGGGAACCACTCAACTTCCTTCCGGTGCACAAGGTGCCACCACGCCTTCCAGTACCGGTGGTCTCCCCAGCGCTCCTCAAGGTTGTGCGTTATGCCCACATACAGCAGGGCGCCATCGGTGTCGTACAGCCGGTAGAGGGCGGTACGCCTCTGGGCAAGATCAGTCATCGCGCACTCAGCCATTCGACTCGCGGGCTTAACTCGCCGAGATCACCGCTGAACTCACTGAGGAAGTTGATCCCCTGCGATCTCGTACTCAAGCTCATACAGGTGGCCGGCTTTGGCCATGACCGTCACCTCGATGACACGGTCATCGTCGCTGTAGACCGTCCGGAAGGTGCGCAGCACGGGAAGCTCGCCGACTGGCATCTTCAGGTGCACACCCTGCTCTGGCGTAGGGGTGCGTGCCGAGACGCGGTCGACCGACCGTCGGAATGGGAAGCCCATTTCCGCAAGCAGTGTCGGCACCCCACCCTTGACCTTCTTTCCCTCTGCAATGGGAGTGCCGCGGGCGATCTCGATCGGGTAGTAGTTCTCCACCAACTCAGCCGGCTCGCCATCGAGCTTCAGCAACTGGCGGCGCAGCATCGCGGTCATGCCCGGCTCGATTCCCAGAGCCCGCGCCACCGATGCTGGAGGGGCGACCTCTTCAACGTCCAGCAGCTCGCTTGTCGCAGTCATGCCCTGCCGCTGCGCCTCCGCGATCCAGCGGTAGGGCTGGCCAGGCTCGGCCGGGGCGAAGAAGTCTGCCGGCCGCATGACTCGCATGCGCGCCTCTCGGGCGATGGTCGACTTTCCCTTCTGAGTTGCGACGAGTCCCTCGTCCTTCAGGGTGCGCATGGCGTTCTGCACAGCCGTGATGGATGCACCGAACTGCCCGCACAGCTCACTGATGGACGGGATGGGATCTCCCGGCTTGATGTCACCCGACAGGATCTGGTCTCGGATGTACGCGGCGATGCGCTGACCTGCTGCGCGCAGATCGCCATCAACGGCCCGCTGCCGGTCCTCAGGAGTCTTTCGCAATCCCACGTCAGTCGACCTTCATCTCGTATCGGAGCCTGCGCTCTCTGCCTGGCGTGACCATCACGCTGGCCTCGATCGGTTCTCCACCGTTGGTGCGGGCGATGCGAGTCAGCACAAGGACCGGCTCACAGTCGCCAAGCTCAAGTAGTTGCGCCTCGGTTGGGTCTGCGAGACGGCTTTCGACGTCCTCGATCACGGATGCGATCGGGTAGCCAAGTTCGGCAAGGAGCGTTACGGCCCCGCCTTTGATCTTCCTCAGCTCAGCGAGCTGAGTGCCGCCGGCAATGGCCGGGGGATACCAGGAGTCGGCGAGTTCCACCGGGCGCCCATCGAGCGTGATCAGCCGTCGTCGGCACACTGCATTGACATCGGGGTCGAGGTTGAGTGCGCTTGCGATGTAGGCCGGCGGCTGACCCATCCCGGCGGCGAGCAGGTGCTGGCCCCCGTCGCCTCCGTTCGCCCTGGCCTCTTGCGTCCAGGCGTCGACCCCAGTCTGCGGTCGCAAGTACTCAATGGAGCCACTGACCCATTGGCTGTTTGCGCTGGTCACGCCATGTCCCCCGTCCTCATCCAGGTGCTCAACGGTAGCGCCTTATATCCGTTCAAGAAAAGTAGTACAGCGCCAAGGCCTTGCTCCCACTGCGGTAAGGCGGTAAGGTTCAAGCGTTGGAAGACACCAAACAACGCCTTCGGAGACATCTGTGCTCACCGTCAAGGAGGTGGCCGACCGTCTCGGCGTCAGCCCGTCCACCGTCTACCGGTGGGTCGACGACGACGTCCTCCCGGCCACCCGCAAGAGAAAGCCCAGCGCCGTCAAGTCCAAGCGCAACCTCCGTGGCTCGATCGAAATCGATGAGACCCACGTGATCGCCATCGAGAACGAGCACCGCCTCAACGAGGCCGCGTAATGGCCAGCACCCGCCTCTGGGCCGGCCTCGACCCGGTCGAACCCGGCCCGCAGCCGTCCCGCCCCAGCCCCGCGTTCGGGGCGCCGCACATCGGCCAGCGCACCATCACCCCCAGCAAGGAGGAAACGCCCATGCCCGGTCACGCCAACAGCAACTACGAGAGGACCCCGTCTCTGGCGCTCAGGCCCTGGTGCGATCAGCCGCCCGAGCAGCCGGCGCCGCAGGTGCCGGAGCAGAAGCCGGAGTCGAAGTGACCTGGGACAACCGGCCGGCGATCCCGAAGATCCCCGGGCCGCGGAAGCCGATCGATCCGATCAAGAAGGGGGACGGGAAGTGAGCGACTTCCGTAACGGTCACGGGGATCGGATCCCGCTCGACCCGGGCGACCCGGAGACCGCCGACCTGATCGAGCTGCTCACCTACCTCGGGTCGGACTGCCCTGAGCGTGACGCTGCCGTCGCCGGCGAGTTCGAGGCCGCGATCGACCGCAACCAGCCCGGCCACGGCTGACGGCCGGCCTACTGCCCCAGAAGGGAGTACCCATGGAGCCCGACAAGACCGCGGACGCCTACCGTGCCGCGCGCCGCGCCGGAGACGACGCAACCTGCCAGGTGATCCTCAAGGAGGTCACCGACCGCTTCAACACCCGCACCACCGACGGCAGCGAGCTGGCCGCCCTCTACCGGGCCAACCGCGACACCCCGCTCGCGAAGCCGGCGAACTGATGGCCGCCCCCGGCGCCACCGTCTACGTCGTCCGGGTCTTCAACCCCGACGGCACCCCGTACCTCGACACCCTCGGCAAGTCCCTCGCCAATCTCGGCGCCCCCGCTGCGACCGGCTACAGCGCGTACAGCGAGGAACAGCGCGACCAGATGATCGCCAACGCCCAGGCCACCGGCTACACCGCCACCTGGAGCATCGCACCCGACTGGAGGACCACCTGATGGCCACGTACCAGGAGTACCTCGACGGCATCGAGTCGATGGCCACCGCGCGCGGCTGGATCCGCCCCGACTCCAGCCCCGCCGAACGCGCCGCCGCTGTGGAGGAGCTCCTCAGCGAGGGCGACAACAACGTCGTGGCGATGGCCACGACTCTCCTCCACCAGCTCGGCGGGGGCGACCGCTACCCCGCTGCCGCCTGAGAAAGGACACCACCAGTCATGGCCAAGTCCAGCATCACCGACCGGCTCCTCGGCGAGCCCGCCCACCTCATCCACCGTCACCCCGAGTTCGGCGGCCCGCTCCTGAAGCCGGTCCACACCTACGGCGGGATCACCGAGGACGAGATCCGCGCGTTCGCCGCCCAGGAGCTCCACCTGCCCGGACCGGTCGACGTCTACCGGCAGAAGGCCGCCTGATGGACCTCACCGAAGGCGACAGCGTCACCGTCATCAACGCGGACGGCCAGAACCCGAAGACCCTCGGCCGGACCGGCACCGTCGTCCAGGCCGACCCCGTCAACCAGCTCGTCGCGGTCAAGGGCATCGACAACCGGTTCGTCGAAGCGGTCCTCGGTGAGCGTGCCTACCGGCCCGACCAGCTCCGCAAGAACTGAGGCCGCGGATGAGCTCCTTCTCTCGCCGTTCTTCGGACGCCCGCTTCGAGGCGGAGCAGCACCGGGTGATGGACAGCAACCTCGCCCAGCTCCGCCAGGCCGACCCGGACCTGAACCGGATCTTCCAGGTCACCTTCGGGGAGGCCCACCGCAGCGGGCTCGGCGACCGGCTCCGGCAGCAGCTGGAGGCCTACGCCGCCCTCACCCACCAGCAGGGCCGCATGCAGGACTACCACGCCCTGTTCGCCGGCCTCGACAACTAGGAGAACCCGATGCTCCCCAACGAGATGTACCCCGCGCGCGGCCAGTACGCCGCGTTCCGCAAGGGCAGCCACGACGCCGCCGTCACCGAGACCACCGTCACCACCGGCCTGCGCCTCACCGCGAAGTGCAGCTGCGGCTGGACCTCCCCGGGCCGGGTGGTCCAGCAGACCGAGAACGGTCACCCCGGATGGGCGGAGGCCGCCGCAAGTGCCAAGACCGCGGCCGCGGATCACGTCGCCGCTTCCTAGCTGCGCCCCGGGGCGGCCGTCAAAGCCGCCAAGCACGCCGACCGCCCCGGGCCTCCACCACCCTCCAACGAGCAGAGGAGAACACCATTATGCGCTTCGGCCAGTTCCTGTCCGGCGCCGCCCACGCGGCCGCCAACATCCACCGCACCCCCACCCAGCGCGCCGTCGACGCCGCCCGCCGCGAGCACGACGAGTGGGCGCGCACCGCCCAGCTCGGCGTCACGTACTACAGCATGATGCCGACCCTCACCATGGTCGAGAACGGCCGGTCCTCCCACAGCTCCTACGTGTTCGACCGGCGCGCGAACTGGCTCCCCTACACCGGGCAGCTGATGGCCGGCCAGACCCCGTCCTGGGCCGTGTGGCAGCAGTGCGGGCCGCTCACCGAGGCCCCGCAGTGGACCCACGGGCAGGAACGCGGGCGTCTGCAGGAACTCGACGACCGGATGCTCGCGGACCTGCAGCGCCAGATCGCCCGCCAGTACCCGGCCACCGCCGACCTCCTCGCCGCCTGACCGTGGCTGCCGCCTCGTGCAGCGTCCCGACCGGTCCCGGCCGGACCCCGTGCGGCAGCCCAGCCCGGCAGTACGCCGGCGGCTGGTTCTGCAACGAGCACACACCGGCCCGGGCCGGTAAGAGGCCCGAGCCTCCTTCCACCCCGATGCACCCGATCTCTGCCGCCCACCCCGGCAACTGACCGGCGCGATCGACGCCGCCCACCACCGACTACTGACGAGAGGACATCCGTCATGAACGACCTCAGCGCCCAGCTCACCGCTGACTTCCGACGCGAGTACGGCGTCCAGCCCGAGACCGCCGCCCGCATGGTGCAGCTGTTCCTGACCGAGGCCGCCAGCGCCACCGCCGACGAGGCCGAGCGCCGATTCACCGCCGCGGTGCTGCTCGCCGTCGAGCGGGGCGAGCCCTGGACCCACGACTACACCACCAGCTTCATCCGCACCCAGTACCCGGCAGCCGCATCGGTCGTCGCCTCCGCCACCCGCGCCAGCCAGAACCCGGTCGCCGCGCTGAGCACCGTCTACGGGATCACCACTGCCGCCGCCACCGAGCTCTCGGCCTACGTCCACGCCATCCAGGCCTGAAGTCGGAACGGAGAGACCCGTGCGAAAGATCCACGCCAAGGACCTGAGGCCTGGTCACGTCGTCAACTGGGCCGGCCCTGACGTGACCGTCACCCGTGTCGAGGTCGGGATGGCTGTCATCACCGTCTGGACCAGCAACGGCGCCGAGAACTTCATCGGCATCACCAGCACGGTCCTGGTCCGGCGCTAGCACCTGCAGATCAGGAGAGGAGACCGCAATGCCCGCCACCGCAACCCTGGACCTCAACATCGAGCTGTACGGCCCGCTCCTGGTCGCCGAGATCGAGGCCTACCTCAAGACCGTCGCCCCCGAACCCGCATGGCGCGCCCGGCTCCGGACCGCCATCACCGACACTCACACCACCCAGGCGCCCGGCCGCGCCAGCACCACCTCGCCGGCCGGGCCCTGGTGGGACGGCTACCCGCCCACCCAACCCACGCTCCTCGACCGGCTCCGAGGACGGCCCGCCACCCCGGTACCCGTCACCCCCGGCCAGCACCTCCAGCTGATGGACCGCTACATCGCCGTCCACGGCTGGACCCAGGGCCGGCTCTGGGACTCGACCGGCGCCGTGTGTGTCCTCGGCGCCCACCTCCGCGTCCTCGCCGCCGGCTACGGCACCCCCGCCACCGCCTGGCAGGCCCGCCTCCAGATCGGCAACGCCCTCGGCTACCAGGGCACCCCGATGCCGGTCGACACCTGGAACGACCAGCCCGACCGCACCCAAGACGACATCCACCACCTGCTGCGCTCGGCCGCAGCCCTCGCCTAAGGAGCGCCATGTCCGCTGTTGGCAGCTACGTCACCGTCAACGACCCCGAGGACCCCTACTACGGCGAGACCGGCAAGATCGTCTGGAAGCAGAAGGACGGCACCTACCTCGTCGACGGCGTCCGCTCCAAGTTCTTCGAGGCCATCATCGGCGCCGGCTGGCCCGCCTATCGCCCCGACCAGCTCGCCCCCGCCGCCGCCCCGCAGAAGGGGTAGCCGCCATGGCCCGCACAGCCAGCACAGCCGAACAGCAGGCGCTCACCACCACCAGCCTCGCCCTCGCCGGCCTCACCGCAACCCTCACCCCCGCCGGAACCATCACCACTCTCCTCGCCGCGATCGTCACCCACTACCTGATCCTGTGCAGCGCGGCGGCCGCACTCCGGCTCCACATCCCCCACATCCTCGCCGGCCACCACACCCAACTCCGCGCCACCGCCGCGGCCACGCTCCTCACCACCGCAGCCGCCCTGAAGGCCGCCAGCACGGCGGCCCTCTGGGTCCTCACCACCACCGCCCACCACCTCGCCCCCAACCACCCACCCACCACCCGCTGAAAGGCAACCCGTGAACGAGAACGACCGCTCCGGGACCGACAAGCTCATCCGCGCCGTCCTCTTCCTCGTCATGGGCGCAGCACTCACCGTCGGAACCTGGTCCATCTACACCCTCCTCACCGCCAAGTTCCACGCCCCCAAGGAAGTCGCCGTCTTCGGCGCCGGCATGTTCGACATCGCCGCCCTCTTCTTCGCCCTCCTCTCCCAGCGCTACGCCACCAGCCCCGACAGCGGACTCGCCCCCCGCCTCGCCATGCTCGCCATGGTCTCCACCAGCTCATGGGTCAACTGGACCCACGCCCAGATGGAGGACTGGGGCCTCGTCGGTGGCGTCATCCTCGCCGCCGCACCCGTGATCGCCGAGCTCTCCTTCGAGATGTGGCACCGCTACGAGCACCGTGAGGCGCTTCGTCGGCAGGGCCGCGTCCCGGGCGCCCTCCCCGTAATCGGCGGCCTCACGTGGATCCTCTTCCCCGGCCGGTCACACCGAGTGATGCGCCGCACCGTTGGCGCCCGCCTCAGCATCATCGACAAGCAGGCTGATACGGCCGCATCAGCCGACGATGCGCATCACGTCGAGCGCATCACTCAGCCGCATCAGAGCATCGCCGCATCACACGGCAACGAGGCGCAGCAGATCGTCATCACGCTGCAGCAACCGCAGCCCATCACCGCCGCACGCCGACCCGATACGGCGCATGATGCGCCCAGTGAAGTCGCACGTCAGCGCCGTGATGCGCCTCCCCGCATCATCACCGTGCCGCAGCCCGCATCGGCCGCCGCATCATCCGGCGATGCGGTCGAGGCGCCACGCGACATCGATTTCGCTGAGCTGTCGACGGCCGCCGCGGTCCGGGCGATGCGTGATGCGCTTCCCGAAGCGACGGCGCAGCAGATCGCTGATGCGCTGGCGCCGCACGGCATCACCACCAACGCGTCGTATGTACGCACCGTGTTGTCCCGCGCATCATCCGCGGCCCCGCAGCAGGGCACTGGCGGCTACCTGTGAAGCCGCCCGCATCGCCTGCTCTGACGGCTCGCCGGTGACACCCAGCCCCACGGCTGGGTGGCCGCCGCAAGCCCTCAGCGCCCTTCCCCAACCCGGCAGGTCCCGCCGAAAGGAGCCCCTCGTGGCCCAGTACATGCCCCCCGCCGACGGGGCTCAGATCCTCCCGTTCCTACCCCGTCCGCAGCGGGCCGCCGAGCCGACGATCGTGACGACGATGCCGATGACGACGCCGGATTCTGTGCCGCGACCTGCGGAAATGCCCCCCGCAGCCGTCGAAAAAATGGAGCCGTCATCGTCGCCACTAGCCGTGGTGGAGGACTCCGTCTACATCGTCCCCAAAGACAAGCCCGCCCCGATCGGTCGGCGTCTTGCCACCGGCTGCGCCGCGGTCGCCGCCCGCGCCTACAGCCTCGTCCTGCGCTACCGCGTTGAGCTCGTCCCCGTCGTAACCGTCGGCACCGTCACTGGCCTCGGCTGGTGGCAGCACCTTGCCGGGGTCGGCGGCTGGGGGGTCGCCGCGTACGCCGGTCTGGCCGTGCTGTCCGCCGCGGTGACCGGCGCCGGGGTGAACTGCAAGCACGAGATGCTGACCCGGGGCGGGGCTGGGCTCACGCTCACGTTCGCGGACATCGCCACCGCCGTCGGTGCCGGGCCGGGCGGTGCCTCGCTCACCGGCGCAGCCGTCACCACGGGCGCAGCGTACGCGGTGTACGTGCCGTGGCTGATCGCGCACCGCAAGGACCTTCGGAAGGAACTGCTGCCCGGGAAGGCGAACGCCACCGCGAATGCCAACGCGTCCGTCGACGTGCAGCTGCAGATGAACGAGAAGCAAGCCGCGATCAAGGCCGCCGCGTTGAGCACCACCGAGGAGCAGCCGGCGCCCCGCGTGCCCGGCGGCCCGTTCTGGGACCCGGTCATCCCGTACGCCGACGACGCCTCCGACGACATCACCGACCCCATCCGCATCGGCTGGGACGAGTACGGCCAGCCTGTCATGCTGACGATGCTGTACCGGCACACCCTCGGCGCCGGCGCTTCGGACTGGGGGAAGTCCGGCATCATCAACCTGATCATCAAGAAGCTCCTGAAGAAGAGGCACGTCGAACTCTTCGGCATCGACATGAAGCCCGGCGCGGTCGAGCTCGGCCCGTGGGAGCCGAAGATGCGACGGCTCGCCCGCACCGCCGAAGAGGCCCGCGAGCTGCTCCTCTTCATCCGTGCCGAGTGCGACCGGCGCGGCGCGTACCTGGAGGAGCTGTCAAAGCGAGACCTGGCCGCCGGCCGCGAGCCGGTCCGCAAGTGGATTCCCGGCGTGCACGGCCCGGCGTGGTTCATCATCACCGACGAGCTCGCCGAGCTGGTCCGCCAGGACAAGGAACTCCGCAAGGCCGAAGCCGATCTACGCAGGCTGGACCCTGACCTGGGGCCGATGGAGCGGGAGATCACCGAGATCTACGAGTCGTGCCTGGCTCTCGCTCGAAGTAACGCCATCCAGTTCGTGTCAGCGACCCAGCAGCCGTCCGCGCGGATCTTTGGCGGGCAGACCGACGCGCGCGGCAACTACGGCAACCGGATCAGCACAAGGACTGGTGAGGCCGGGCACTCGGTGTTCATCTTCGGTCAGGGGTGCAAGGGCGACGGCTTCACCCCGGAGAAGCTCACCCGGCCCGGCGAGTTCTACATCGGCTGCCCGGAGATGCCAGTGACGGAGCCGCCGCGGTGCCGCGCCGAGTTCGTGACGGACCTGGACATCGCCGCGGATGTGGCGCACCTGCACGCGGCTGCGCCGGCCTTCACGCGGCCTGTGGGCTCCGGCTTGCAGGTGCCGCTGTTCAAGCCCGCGCCGCAGCGGCCGGTTGGCCCGCCGCCGCCCGTATACCCGGACGGTCAGGAAGTGCCGCGTGAGGAGTGGCAGGACCTGTACCGCGTGTTCTGTGATCTGTGCGCGGAGCAGGGCCACGCGACCAAAGAGGACCTGACCGCGCGTGGCCCGTACGGGTCGCGGGACACGGTGCGCCGCGCCCTGGACGTGTGGATGCTGCACGGCGTGCAGGTTCGCAAGTCGAGCCGGACAGAACAGTTCTACCTGCCGCCAGCAGACGAGGACTGAGAAAGCGGCCCGCTCCGTTCGGATGACGGGGCGGGCCTTCCCGCGAGAGGATGAAGCATGAGCGACCCCGATTTCCAGTCCCACCTCGTTGTCCTACAGGTCGTCGCTGAGATCAACGGTCGTCAAGTCATGGCTAAGGCGGCCGTTGAGCGCGAAGCCTGGTCCGACGTGCACTGCCAGGAAGCCTTCAGGGCCGATCTGTTGCGCACTCTCGGCGAGGCAATCGTGAAGGAGCTCAACCCCGAGATCACCGTCGACATGCCCAAGCCCAGCCTGCGCGAGGCACTTGCTGAGGAGCTTCGCCCCTTCGACTGCCCGTACGAGGAGATGGGCCTATGACTGCTGACCTGGTGGCGTTCCTCCGTGCCCGCCTCGACGAGGACGAACGCATCGCACGTCGCACCCGCCAACCTGGCTACCAGTGGCGGAACTTTGACATGGACGGGGAGCTACGTGACAGCGACAACGCCGGGACCGTCGCCTACATTCCGCACGCCAACGACCGAACCCACATCGCCCGCCATGACCCGGCGCGGGTGCTGGCCGAGGTCGACGCCAAGCGGCACATCATCGACCTGTACGAGGCCGCGCACGAACGGCATCTGAACAAGGCAGAACGCCTGAGCCCATCGGCGATGCGCCGCAGAGCAGGCCGCAGGGAAGCACTCGACGACACTCTCTGCCTGCTGGCGCTGCCGTACGCCGGCCACCCCGACTACCGGCCCGAATGGGCACCCACACAGTAGAATCAGGTCAAACCACGCGACTGGCGTGGGACGCCCAGCTGATCACCGGGCGTTGCCCGACCGGCAGGACCCCCGACAGTGCAGCGGTCGCGAACGTCGCACCTGACGGACCTGGACCGCGAAGTTGGAAGGGCAAGGGCTCCCCTTCCCCGACTTCAGCCCCGCCCTCCCCGGGCGGGGCTTCGTTGTTTCCACGCCCGGCCCCGGCCCGTGCTCCGATAGACCCGCACCACCCCGGGCCCCTCCACCCGACCGCAGACCACGCCGCTCTGGAGGAACCCGTGGCCAACATCGCTTTCAACATCGCGCTCGGCAAGGTCGCCTACTACGCCGGGCTCCCCGCCGCGAACGACGCGCTCATCGCCGTCCCCATCGAGACGTCGGGCATCGTCTCCGACGCCGTCATGCGCGACTACGACGACCTCGCCACCCTCCTCGCCGGCGCCAGCAACGAACAGACGACCATGGGCCGCAAGACCCTCGCCTCCGTCACCACGACCGTCGACGACACCAATGACCGCGTCGCCGTCGACTCCGCGGACATCACCTGGACCGCCGCCACCGGCAACGCCGTCTCCGCACTCGTCATCTGCTACGACCCGGACACCACCACCAGCACCGACAGCACGCGCATCCCCCTCGTCAAACTCGACTTCCCCCTCACCCCCGACGGCAGCGATGTCACCGCCACCGTCACCGACTTCTTCCGGGCCAGCTCCGCCGCCTAACCCCGGGGAGCCACCCCAATGCCCGGAATCAGCACACTCGCCGACGACTTCAACGACAACACCGTCAACACCACCCTGTGGCCCAACAACTACGGCACCTACCAAGAAGCCGGCGGGCGCGCCCGCGTCGCCTGCGACACCGGCTTCAACGCCTACAAGTCCGCGACCAGCTACAGCCTCACCGGCTCCAGCTTCTACCTGCACGTCTACGCCCCGGCAGCAGCCGGCGCAGCGACCTCCACCTGCACCGCGTTCATCACGACTACGACCGCGGGCACCGACGCTGGCTTCCTCATCGACACGGCCGGCAACGCCATGGGCTGCTACCTCAGGGCTGGCTTCGCCGACGCCGGCGCCGTGTTCCTCACCTACTCGGCCACCGACCACGCGTGGCTACGCCTACGCGAATCGGCTGGCACCCTCTACTGGGACACCTCGCCAGACGGCACCAACTGGACCAACCGGCGCACCGCCACCACCCCGGCCTGGGCGGCGAACACCGACCTCGCCCTGTACATGGACAGCCACCGCGACGCGGGCACCAACAACTGGGCCGAGTACGACAACCTCAACACCCCGCCCGTGCAGACCATCGCGCTCGGCACCGTAACCGAGACCGGCACTGCCCAGGCCATCACTGTCCGCAAGACCATTGGCCTGGGCCGGGCAGCCGAGACCAGCACGGCAATCGCGCCCGGCCGCCGCAAGGTCCGGGCGGCAGGAACAGCAGCGGGCACCGAACAAGCCGTGGCCGTGACAGTCCTGCGCCGGATCCCGCTCACACCCGCCGCCGAGACCAGCACCGCGCCAGCCGTCGGCAGAGCGAAGACCGTCCCCCTCTCACCGGCAGCGAGCACCGAGACCGTGCTGGCCGCCACTGCGGTCAAGACCATCAACCTCGGCCGGGCCCTGGTCATCGAGACCGCCGTCCCGCCGACCCCGCTGCGCACGATCCCGCTCAACCCCGCAACAGAAGTCGGGACAGTGCCCGCCCTCGGCCGGACCAAGACCCGCCGAGTGGGCACCACCCAGGAGACCGACACAGCGATCCCTGCCCTGCTGCCCGGCTCACAGATCACCCACCGGCTGCGCCTCACCGGGACGCCGGCCACCACCTGGCACACCCACGGCACCACCACCGCCTGGGCCTGCATCGGAAGGACCACCCCCGTGGATGCGCTGAGCACCGAGTACTACGAAGTCGGCATCACCTGGGACCGCGGCACACCGACCAGCTTCCCGGTCGACATGGCGATCGTCGCGGTCGGCCACGAGCCCGGCAGCAGTGACTGGCACCCCGCTGTGTGGGACACCGCGAGCAGCGGCACCGGCACGGTCGCCAAGATCCTCGTCGGCCCGGACGGCGTCGTCACCCCGTTGCCCGGCCGGTACCGGGCATGGGTCCGAGTGACCGCCCCGCCTGAGCTGCCAGTGCTGGACACCGCCCCCTTCGACATCAGCTAGGAGCTGCTGTGGCACGACACGCTGGCCACACCGGGTTCAAGAGCAAAGCCCAGTGGAGGCTCTTCTTCGCGAACCCGAAACTCCGCCGGTACGCCCACCAGAAGGCCCACGCCACCGCGGGCGGCCCCGTCGTCCGGTACCGCCGTCTGCCGGCCCGCAAAGGCATCCGCAGGCGCTGACCGTTCGCAACCTGCTCTCCGCCCCGGGCGATCATCCCCACACCACCCGAGGAGGAGCCATGCCCGGAGCACTCAACCGCTACGAACGCGTGCAGGTCGCCGACCGCCGCGCCCGCATGATCCAGGCCCGCATCGACGGCCGGTCCTTCGAAGACATCGCCGCCGACCCGAGCTTCGGGTACAGCTCCGCCTCGCACGCGTGCAAGGACTTCACGCGTGCGAGGCGAGCCGCCAAGGAAGCCGAGCAGGAGATGGCCGACCTGTGGGTCGACCAGCACATCGACCGCCTGGAGTACTACCTCAGCCGTCTCGCTCCCCGTATCGACCGGGGTGAGCCCCGGGCGATCGAGGTCGCCGTGATGGTGTGCAAGGAGATCGCCAAGGTCCGGGGCCTGTACGCCCCGATCCGCGCCGAGGTCACGGTCGAGCAGGCGCCGTCCGAGGTGGATCTGGAGCTCCGCGAGATGATCGCCGAGGCCAACGCCAGGAACGCCGCCGAAGAGGCGCAGCTGCGGGGCGGGGCCTGATGGCCGCGACCTGCTACGCCTTCGACTCCCTCGTCCCTTCCTGGCTGGCCGAGGACCCCGGCTACGTTGCGGCGCTCGGCGAACACCTCGTCGCCCGCGTCGAGCTGCAGGGCTGGGAGGTCGTCGCCGGCCCGGCCGTGACCACCGTTGACGACTGCGAGGCCAAGATCCCCGTCGGGACCCTGCTGCTGCGCGCCGAGGTCATGGTCGAGGAGTACGACATCGACATGGCCGACGACATGTTCGGCGCCGCCGGGGAGTAGCGCGTGACGGACCTCGCCGCCGGCGTCGTCGACTCGTACCTCGCCGGGCTGACCGGCGAGGACTTCGACCTGCACCGGTACCTGGCGCGCACGGTCGCGGACGTGCGGATGCTGGAGGACCCGGCCGGGCGGCGGGCACTCACACGGCTGGACCCGCTGCTGTTCGGGATCGTGTACCTGCGCGAACACCTGCGTGACTCCGAAGGCCGGGTGACGTTCGGCGACGCCCACCTGGACTGGTGCCGGGCGGCCCGCCGGTGGATCCGCAAGCCGGTGATGCCAGCGGAGCAGCGGGACGCATACGTGGCTCCCCGTGAGACCGGGAAGTCGACGTGGTGGTTTCTGGTCCTGCCGATGTGGGCGGCCGCGCACGGCTGGGTGAAGTTCACGGCCGCGTTCTCCGCGTCGGCGGCCCAGGCCGAGGCGCATCTCTCCACGTTCAAGCAGGAGATCGACAACAACGAGCGGCTGCGTGCCGACTACCCCGAGCTGTGCAACCCTGCCAAGCGCCCGAACGGCGGGAACGTCGCCGATACGCAGCGCATGTTCATCGCCGAGAACGGGTTCGCGTTCGCCGCCCGCGGCATGGACTCATCCAGCCTCGGTCTCAAGGTCCGCAACCACCGCCCGGACCTGCTGCTCCTCGACGACGTCGAACCCGACGAGTCCAGCTACAGCCCCGACCAGGCCCGCAAGCGGCTCACCACCCTGCGGGACGCGATCCTGCCGCTCAACGTCTACGCCCGCGTCGTCCTCGTCGGCACCGTCACCATGCCCGGCAGCATCGTCCACCAGCTCGTCAAGCACGGCCAAGGCATCGAGACCGCCGAGTGGATCGCCGACGAGGGCTTCGCGACGCACCACAACCTGCCGATCATCCGGCGCGACGACGGCACCGAACGGTCCATGTGGCCGACGAAGTGGCCGCTCTCCTACCTGAAGAAGATCGAACACACCCGGTCGTTCGCCAAGAACTATGCCAACAACCCCATGGGCGCGGACGGCGACTACTGGTGCGCCGACGACTTCCGCTACCCCGGCACCGACGGACCCGACCCGGTCACTCACATGATGTTGTCGATCGACCCGGCCGTGACGGCGAAGGCGACCAGCGACTACACCGGCCTCGCCGTCGTCTCCTGGTCCGCGCAGACCCGCCGCTGCACCGTCCACGCAGCGATCCAGGTCCGCATCCCGCCCGGCGCGAAGCTCCGTGAACGCGTGCTGGCCCTGCTGGACGAGTACCCGGAGATCGGGCTGATCCTGCTGGAGGTCAACCAGGGCCACGGCACATGGCAGTCGATCTTCCATCACATGCCGGTGAAGGTGAAGACCGTCAGCCAGAGCGAGCACAAGACAGTCCGCGCCGCCCGCGCCCTCAACCACTACCAGCGCGGACGGGTCCTCCACGGCCGGGCACTGCGCGAGTTGGAAGAGCAGATGGTCGCCTTCCCCAAGGCGCCGCACGACGACCTCGTCGACGCCGTCGGATCCGCAGTCACCCGCTTCCTCGACCAGACGAAGCGGTCCGCGCCGACCGCAACCCGTCACATCTATACCAAATAGATGCGTTCGCACCCGGACTCCAGCCTCGACCTACCGTGATCGCGACCTGAGGAGGCGTGGTGACCGCGAGCGACGACCTGTGGACGGGCCTGGAGGCGCTACGTGAGGCTCGGCCCGCGTACGTTGAGGCCGCCGCCTACTACGACGACCTGGTACCTGAGGTGTTCTCGTCCGCCAGGATCCGTCGCGCCATCTCCCGCACCGGCGTCGACTTCAAGCTGGGATTCATCGCCACCGTCGTCGATGCCGTAGCCGACCGACTGCAGCTCGCATCCGTCTCCAGCCCCGATGCAACCCAGGCCGCGCTACTCGACACCATCTGGCTCAACAACATCATGGACCTTGAAGCCGGCGAGATCAGTCGTACGGCGTCCCGCTTCGGCGACGCATACATGATCGTCCTTCCGGTCCACGAGGGAGATAGCGACACGGTCTCCGGCGTCGACATGTTCTGCAACGACCCCTTGACCGTAAGGCTGATCTACGACGCCGAGAACCCCCGGCTCAAGGCCTTCGCTATCAAGCGCTGGTGCGAACAGATCGGCAATGCCCAGAAGCCGCAAATCATCCACCGCGCCGAGCTCTACTACAGCGATCGAATCGAGCGCTGGACCACCAAGGCCGACAGTCCCGGCAACAGCCCCCGGGACTGGGATCCCTGGCTGCCCGCCCCGATAGAGACAGCAGATGGCATGGTCGTCGATCCCGAAGACACTGCCTGGAGCATCAGTCACGACTACGGCGAGATCCCGGTCTTCCACTACCGCAACGACCGCCCCTACGGCCGGCCGGAGCACGAACGCGGCTACGGGGCTCAGAATGCCATCACCAAGCTGGTGGCCACGCACCTGGCCACCGTTGACTACCAGGGGTTCCCCCAACGGTTCGGGTTGACTGATGCCGCCACCACGGACACCGGCGACCTCGATCCGGCTGACTTCGAGGACGACATGTTCCCGCCGGACCCAACTGCAGGGCCCAGCGACAGCGGCGATGACTCGTCTCTCAAGAGTGGCCCCGGCGAGATGATGCTGCTGCGCGGATTCAAACAGGTCGGCCAGTTCGACGCCGCCCAGCCCGACGTGTTCTACGACCCCGCAATGTTCCACGTCCGCGCCATGGCGCAACTCACCGTCACCCCGCTACATCTCTTCGACACCAGTGGTGACCAGCCGTCCGGCCAGTCGATCCGCGCGCAAGACGCACCGTTCACTCGAAAGGTCGACGCGAGGCAGAGCGCCTACGGCGCGACCCACCGCGACGCGTTCGGATTCGCTCTCCACCTGCTGGGAGTTGAGGACCCGCAGGTCGACGTTCAGTGGAAGCCTGCCGAGACCATCGACGACCAGGACGTGTGGCAGACGGCCAGGCTGAAGTCGGAGCGGGGAGTACCGAACAGGCAGCTGCTACTCGAAGGGAACTACAGCGAGGACCAGGTGTCCGACTGGCTGGAGTCACCCACTGATGATGCCGCGGAACTCAGCCGACGCCTCGCCGACCTGGCCACCCTCGCCGACACCGTCCAGAAGCTGGGCGCGGCTGTCACCCTCGGGGCGATCGACCAGGCGCAGGTACAGGACCTGATCGGCCCCGTCGTCGACGCCATGACCGGCCGCCCCACCGTCGCACCTGACCCGGACCCGGCCGGTGATTAGCCTCTCCGACCTCGCCGACCTGATCCAGGACGTCCACATCGCCACCGCGCGGAACCTGGAACAGGAGACGATCCGCACCGCCACCGGCCGCGCGGAGGACCTCCTCGCCGACGCCGTCGCCGGCGCAACAGCCGCCTGGATCCGCGATTTCGGGTCCGTCCACGCCCCCGGCCACGGGCCCGAGCTGGACCGGATCATCGACGTCGCCCAGGAGCAGATCCACGAGGCGCTCCTCGACCTCGTGCCCCGCGCCCGCCGGGCCGCCTACGAGGCGCTCCCCGAAGCAACGCGGCTCGGCATCGAGCAGACCCGGCAGACCCTGGAGGAACTCGGCCAGCGCGCGGCCGGCTACGCGGACACGACAGTCAAATACCTCCGCCAGGCCGAGGAGATCAGCGGCGACGTCGCCCGCTACCTCGAAATCGCCGACCGCATCCTCAGCATCCGCCCGACCGCCTTCCCCCGGGTCCTCGCCGCTGTCCAGACCGCGCGGACCGCCGTCACGCGCGTGCAGACCGGACTGGGCTGGCTGCTGAACCTCTCCGTCAACTCCGGCGCCGCCATGGCCGCCGACGCCCTCGGCGTCGGCCTGCTGTGGGTCGCCGAACCCGATGCGTGCGTCCGCTGCGCCGCCTACTCCGGCCGCACCACCCAACACGGCCAGAGCTTCCCGGGCGGACTGTCCTACGACCCGAAGCAGCGCACCGCCGACGCGAAGGCGATCGAGCACCCACCCCTGCACCCGCACTGCCGCTGCCGGGTCATCCCCTGGTCCGAGAGCTGGCCGCTCGGCACCCGGTTCCCCAGGCTGCTGCGCCGCCAGGCCGACCGGTCGGTCGCGCGGGGCCTGTCCCTGCCGTCCGAGGCCGGCCCGGCACGGGTCCGTGCGGCCCGTGACCTTCTCAACTCCGGGCGGCCGCTGCCCCCGCGCGTTGCCGCCCGCGCCCGTGATGCCGTCGCCGCCGGGCGGTTCGGCCGCCGGTGATCGCAGACCGCCACCGCACCGGAGCTACGGTCACGCCCAGTACACGACACCCCCGTGATGGGAGACACCCTGTGGACGCTCCGGTGATCGGACCCTCCAGCGCCAGCATCAGCCTGCCCCCGTGGACCCTGCTCGGCTTCCGGGCCGACGGCCGCCCGATCTACAACGTGGCCGGCGGCTCCGAGGACGACGACGGCACGGACATCGAAGTCGGCGACGACACCAGCGACGACGAGCCGGCGGACGAGGACGACGAGCCCAGCGACGGTGACGGCACCGATGCCGACGACAAGCCGAAGCCCAAGCCGCCTGCCCCGAAGGCCGACCCGGTACTGGAGAAGCTGCAGGCCGAGCACGCGCGCACCGTCGCCGCGCTGAAGAAGGCCAACGACGAGGCCAAGCGGAGCCGCCTGGCGCTGAAGGAGCTGGAGGCCAAGGGCCGCGCGAACGAGGGCGACCACGAGCGCGCGATCCGCGAGGCCACCGAGGCGGTGGAGAACCAGTGGAAGCCGCGCATCATCAACCAGGCCGCGCGCGCCGCCCTTGCCGAGGCCGGTGTCGCCGGCGGTCCCGCCCGCGTCCTGAAGCTCCTCGACACCGACGCCCTGACCGTCGACGACGACGGCGACGTCATCGGCCTCGACTCCGAGATCGACCGGCTGCGCACCGACTACCCGGAGCTGTTCGCCCGCCCCGAGCCCGCCAAGCCGAAGGCCCGCCCGACCGCCGCCCCGAAGCCGCCGGCACCGGACAAGCCCAAGTCGAGCTGGGAGCAGCACGCCGCGCGTTTGCGAGGCAACTAGCCGATCCGCCTAGCGTGATCACGTGCCCGGCCGGTGATCGGCCTGGTGCGTGAACGTCCGCCCGAGGCGCCCGTGATGGGGCCCGAGCCACCCCGATAGCTCAGCCCCATCACAGCCCAGGAGGGCACCGTGGCACGCAACACCCTTGAGGCATGGATCCCCGAGGAGTGGGACTCCAAGGTCATCCAGCGGATCAACCAGGTCTCCGCGGTCGAGTCGCTGTCGTCCCGCACCCCCATGGCCACCGACACCCGGCACGTCCCCCGCTCCGCCGGCATGGGCGTCGACGTCGTCGACAAGGGCGGCACGTACGGCGAGGACGCGTCGCTCAACGACGAAGTGGCCCTCAGCGTCAAGAAGTTCGGCAAGGCCGTGCGCCTCGCCGAGGAGGACATCGACGACTCCGTCGCCAACGTCATCGCCACGAAGATGACCGACTGGGGCACCAGCTACGCGAAGATCCTCGACAACTCGTGCCTCGCCGTCACCGCGGCCCCGGGCACCGGCGTGCCGTTCACGTCGCTGTACTACCTGCTGTCCCAGACGGACGCCACCCTCGGCTACACGGCGAACAGCAACATCACCGTCGCCGCGACTGCCGGCAACGCGACCTACCTGGAGTACTCGACCGCGCTCGGCAGCGTCGAGTCCGGCGACTACTTCGACCCGTCCACCACGGTCGCGATCGCCCACCCGTCGTTCCGCAAGTACCTGCGCGGCGTCACCGACACCACCGGCGAGCCGATCTTCGTCCAGGGCCTGGCCGGCACCCCCGACACCATCTTCGGCGTGCAGATCCACTGGTCGCTCGGCGCCCGCACCTCCGCCACCGCCACGAGCGCGCCGACCGGCCGCCCGATCATGGCGTTCCTGCGTACCGACATGATGCTCCTCGGCGTCCGCTCCGGCCCCGAGTCCGTCCTCATCGACGGCCGCGACGGCCTCAGCGCGCTCACCGACGAGTCCATCCTCAAGATGCGCTCGCGCCGCGGATGGGCCTACGGCCACCCGGCGGCCGGCTCGATCCTCGTCGGCTGACACCCCTGACGCCCGCACCCCCCCCCCCCCCGCCCCCCCC
>NZ_JBEYVJ010000061.1:0-32997 GCF_040643935.1 Kitasatospora sp. NPDC047058
CCCGGCCCGGGCCGCGCCGTCCCAGCCGACCGCGACGACGGTCCGGCCGGCCGCCTCGGCGTCGGCCCTGGCCTGGTCCAGGGCGGGCGGCAGCGGCTGGTCGTGCTCGGCGAGCAGGGCGGCCCGCCCGGCGAGCACGGTGCGGCCCTCGACGGTGCCCCGGACGCCGCGGCCGGGCAGGTTCGTGAAGTTCGCGACGGGCGGCAGGTCGCCGGCCCTCCCTCCGCCGTCGGCCGCGGCGGCGGCGATCGCGGCGCCGACCGGGTGCTCGGAGGCGTGTTCGACCGCGCCGGCCAGCCGCAGGGCCTCCTGCGCGGTGACGCCGTCGGCGGTGTGCACGGCGAGCAGGGTCATCCGGCCGGTGGTGACGGTGCCGGTCTTGTCCAGCACGACGGTGTCCACCCTGCGGGTGGTCTCCAGCACCTCGGGGCCCTTGATCAGGATGCCGAGCTGGGCGCCGCGCCCGGTGCCGACCATCAAGGCGGTCGGCGTGGCCAGGCCCAGGGCGCACGGGCAGGCGATTATCAGCACGGCGACGGCGGCGGTGAACGCCTCGGTGGGGCTGCCGGCGGCCAGCAGCCGGCCGACCAGGGTGCCGAGCGCGATCAGGATGACCAGCGGCACGAAGACGGCGGAGATCCGGTCGGCCAGGCGCTGCGCGGCGGCCTTGCCGTTCTGCGCGTCCTCCACCAGCCGGGCCATCCGGGCGAGCCGGGTGTCGGCGCCGACCCGGGTGGCCTCGACCACCAGCCGCCCGCCGGCGTTGACCGTGGCGCCGGTGACGGCGTCGCCGACCGCGACCTCGACCGGTACGGACTCGCCGGTCAGCATCGAGGCGTCCACGGCCGAGGCGCCCTCGACGACCACGCCGTCGGTGGCGATCTTCTCGCCGGGGCGGACCACGAAGCGCATTCCGGCGGTCAGCCGGTCCACCGGCAGCAGGACCTCGCGGCCGCCCTGGAGGACCGAGACGTCCTTGGCGCCGAGGTCGAGCAGGGCGTGCAGGGCGGCACCGGCCCGGCGCTTGGAGCGGGCCTCCAGGTAGCGGCCGAGCAGGATCAGCACGGTGACGGCGGCGGCCGTCTCCAGGTACAGGGTGGAGGCGGCGTCGGTGTCGCCGATCGCGAGCGAGAACGGGTGCCGCATGCCGGGCGTGCCCGCGGTGCCCCAGAACAGCGCCCAGAAGGACCAGCCGAAGGCGGCCAGGGTGCCGAGCGAGACCAGGGTGTCCATGCTCGCGGCGCCGTGCTTGAGGTTGGTCCAGGCGGCGCGGTGGAACGGCAGCCCGCCGTGGACCACCACCGGGCCGGTCAGCGCGAAGGCCAGCCACTGCCAGTTGGTGAACTGCATCGACGGGATCATCGACATCATGACCACCGGCACCGAGAGCACGGCGCTGACGAGCAGGCGGTCCAGCAGGGGGTCGGCCGGGGCCTGCTCCGGGGCGGCGCCGGCGGCCGGGGCCCCGGGGGCGGCGGCCGGCGGCGGGGGGAGCTCGGCGGTGTAGCCGGTGTTCTCGACGGTGGCGATCAGGTCGGCCACGCTCACGCCGGGCCCGAAGTCGACCCGGGCCTTCTCGGTGGCGTAGTTGACCGTGGCCTCGACGCCGTCCATCCGGTTGAGCTTCTTCTCGATCCGGGCCGCGCAGGCGGCGCACGTCATCCCGCCGATGGACAGCTCGACGCGGTCCCGCACGACCGCGGAGCCGTCCGTCGCGGCCGCGTCCGTCGCAGCCGTGTCCGGGGCGGTGGAGCCCGGGGTGGAGGTGCTCATGCTGATCAGCTCCTTGGTCTGTGCGGACGGCGGGAGCGCGTGGCCGGGCCGCGCGCTCCCGCCGTCCGGCAGGCGGCTCAGGCGGCTCAGGCGGATCGGCCGACCAGCTCGTAGCCGGCCTCGTCGACGGCGGCGCGGATCTGCTCGTCGTCCAGCGGGGCGGCGGAGGAGACCGTCACCGTGCCGGCCTTGGCGTCGGCGGCCACCTGGGTGACACCGGCCAGCGCGGAGAGCTCCTTGCTGACCGAGCTCTCGCAGTGGCCGCAGCTCATGCCGGTCACGGTGTAGGTGATGGTGCTGGACATCGGGGCCTCCGGGAGGTCTGTACGGCCGCAGGCACGCGCCCGGGCCGTTCTTTTGATAACACCATACCCCTGCGGGGTATCACCCAGGGAAGAGGGTGATGTGGCGTGGATCGCACCCGTTCGCACCCGTCGCGAGGGGGCGGCGCGAGCGCGGCCCGAGAGCAGAGCGTATGCGCCTGACCACGTTGCGCCCGAATCCGCACGCCGGGACCGGGTCGCCCGCTCGCCGGGCGCGGCCTCCCCGGCGCCGTCGCTCTTGGTCGTGCTGTACGACAAGGGGGTCGAACGGGTACCGATTGGCCCAGTGCGGGAGGGGCGTGGGGCCGGGCGGCCTCCCGGGTGCGGGGGTGGGGCGGCTGATCGTCCGTTATGTTCGATATGTGCTCCCGAACCGCCGCGCCCAGTCGCCCGCGGTCCCGACCGCCGCGGGGCTGCCGCCCGGCCGGCGACGCGGCGCGCTGCTGGCCTTCGACCTCCAGGACGTGCCGTTCTGGCGCCGGGCCAGCCCGGCCCTGATCGCGATCGTGCTGGTCGGGCTGGCCGACCTGCTCTCCGGCAAGGACCGCTACCTCGCGCCGCTGATGACCGTCGTCCCCACCATCGCCGCGCTCACCCTGCGGCCGCTCGAACTGCTGCTGGTCTGCTCGCTGGGCTTCTTCACCGTCTTCGGCCTCAGCCACTACGACGAGGTCGACAACGTCAACGACGAGCGCTTCCTCTACGGCGCGATCGTCAGCTACCTGCTGCTCACCGTCTTCTCCGCCTGGGTCGCCAAGCTCAGGATGCGGCGGGCGGAAGCCTTCGCGGCCGTCAGCTCGGTCGCCGAGGCCGCGCAGCGCGCACTGCTGCGGCTGCCCGGCCCGGTCGTCGGACCGCTGCACCTCGCGGTGCGCTACGTCTCCGCGGCCGACGCCTCGCGGATCGGCGGGGACCTCTACTCCGTCCTGGAGACCCCGCACGGCACCCGGGTCGCCGTCGGCGACGTCCGCGGCAAGGGGCTCGGCGCGGTGCAGACCGCCGCCGTGGTGCTCGGCGCCTTCCGCGAGGCCGCGTACGACGAGTCCGGGCTGCGCGGCGTGGCCGCCCGGATCGAGGCCAGCGTCGAGCGGCACGTGCCGGACGGGGAGTTCACCACCGCGCTGTTCGCCGAGTTCCGCACACCCGGGGTGATGGAGCTGCTGCAGTACGGGCACGTCGCCCCGATCCGGGTCGGCCCGGACGGCCGGGCGCACGTCCTCGACGCGCCCGACCCGTGGGTGCCGCTCGGACTCGGCAAGCTGGCCGCGGGCGAGCCCACCTCGTGGAACCAGCCGTTCGGCGAGGAGGACGTGCTGGTGCTTTGCACGGACGGCGTGATCGAGGCCAAGCACCGCAAGAGCGGCGGGTTCTACCCGCTGGCGGAACGGGTCGGCCCGCTCGTCCGGGGCGCGGCCCGCTCGTCGGCGGAGCTGGAGGCGGCGGTCGGCCGGGTCTACGCCGACCTGCTGGAGCACACCGGCGGGGAGCTGCGGGACGACGCGCTGCTGCTCCTGATCAGCCGGACCGACCGCGGGCCCTAGGACACGCCCTGGGTTCCGTCCGGCGCGGTGACCTCGGCGAGGGCGCGGAACAGCAGGGCGGTGGAGGTCGCCCCCGGGTCCTGGTGGCCGACGCTGCGCGGGCCCAGGTAGGAGGCGCGGCCCTTGCGGGCCTGGAGCGGGACGGTGTCCAGCGCGCCCTGCTCGGCCGCGGCCGCCGCCGCCCCGGCCGCCTCCGGCAGGTCCGCGCCGGCCTGCGCCGCGGCGCGGAAGGCCGCCACGGCCGGGGTCCAGGCGTCCACGATGGTCTTGTCGCCCGGCTCGGCCTTGCCGAGGTCCTGGACCGCCCGCAGGCCCGCCGCCAGCGCCTCGGCGAACTCCGCAGGGCCGGCCGGGCCCGGCAGGGCGGCTCCCAGGGCCCGGAAGGCCTTCCCGTACAGCGGGCCGGAGGCGCCGCCGACCTTGGAGATCAGCGTGGTGCCGGTCCTGGTCAGCACCGCGCCCGGGCCGGCCGGGTCGAGGCCGTCCAGCGCGGCCTGCACGGCGGCGAAGCCGCGCTGCAGATTGCTGCCGTGGTCGCCGTCGCCGATCGCCGAGTCCAGCTCGGTGAGCCGCTGCTGCTCCTCCTCCACGGCGGCGGCGATCGCGCGCACCCAGCCCTCGGCGAGCGTGGTGTCGAAGTCCATGCAGGTGCTCCCTTCAGGCCCGCTTGAGGGCGGGGGTGTCGGCCGGGGCGTCCCAGAGCTCCAGCAGCTGGGCGTCGGCCTTGGCCAGGGTGAGCGAGAAGCCCGCCATGTCCAGGCTGGTCACGTAGTTGCCGACCAGGCTGCGGGCCACCGTGACGCCGTGCTCGGCCAGCCGGGCGGCGACCTCGCCGAACACGATGTACAGCTCCAGCAGCGGGGTGCCGCCCAGGCCGTTCACCAGGGCGATCACCTCGTCGCCGGCGGTCAGGTGGTGGTCGGTGAGGATCGTCTCCACCACCTCGGTGGCCAGCTCGCGGACGGGGCGGAGCTTCTCCCGGCGGCGGCCGGGCTCGCCGTGGATGCCGACGCCGACCTCGATCTCGTCCTCCGGCAGGTCGAAGCCGGGCTTGCCGGCCGCCGGGACGGTCGCGGCGGTCAGCGCGATCGCGAACGAGCGCGAGGCGGCGTTCACCCGCTCGCCCAGGGCGGCCACCTCGTCCAGCGGGGCGCCGCGCTCGGCCAGCGCGCCGGCGATCTTCTCCACCAGCACGGTCGCGCCGGTGCCGCGGCGGCCGGCCGTCCAGGTCGAGTCCTCGACCGCGACGTCGTCGTTGACCAGCACCGTCCGGACCTCGATGCCCTCCTCGGCGGCCAGTTCGGCGGCCAGCTCGAAGTTCATCACGTCGCCGGTGTAGTTCTTCACCACGAAGACCACGCCCGCGCCGGAGTCCACGGCCTTGGCGGCGGCCAGCATCTGGTCCGGCACCGGGGAGGTGAAGACCTCGCCCGGGCAGGCGGCGTCCAGCATGCCCGGGCCGACGAAGCCGCCGTGCAGCGGCTCGTGGCCCGACCCGCCGCCGGAGACCAGCGCGACCTTGGCCGCCGCCGGCCGGACGGCGCGGGTGATCACCCGGTTCACCAGGTCCACCGTCAACTCCGGGTGGGCGGCGGCGACTCCGGCCAGTGCGTCCGCCAGGACGCTCTCCGGGGTGTTGATCAGCTTCTTCACGACGCTTCGCTCCCTCGGCAGACGATGCTGACCCGACGCTACGCCAGACGGGGGGTGGGGGGAGGGGGTGCGACACGCGGGGGCCGCGGAAGGCGGCGGACGGCATGCGGCGGGTGGCCGTCCGCCGGGCGACACGGTGGCCGGATCACTCCTGCGGAGCAGCGGGCGGGCCGTAGGGTCGGCGGCATGAGCGACTACGTGGGCATCGTCCTGGTCTCGCACAGCGCGCAGCTGGCCGCCGGGCTGCGGGAGCTGTTGGGGGAACTCGCCTCGGACGCGGTGCGGGTGGTGGTGGCGGCCGGGGCGGAGGAGGGCGGGCTGGGCACCAGCTACGACCTGATCGCGCGGGCCGTCGCGGAGGCGGACGGCGGGGCGGGTGTGGTGGTGCTGCCGGACCTCGGCAGTTCGGTGCTGACGGCCGTCACGGTGCTGGAGGACGCGCCGCGGCCGGGGGTGGTCCTGGTGGACGCGCCGTTCGTGGAGGGTGCCGTCTCCGCGGCGGTGACCGCCTCGACCGGTGCGACGCTGGCCGAGGTGGTGGCGGCGGCCGAGGAGGCGCGCGCCTTCCGCAAGTTCTGAGGGGCCGCAGGCTCCGGGCAGGCCCGCCGGTGCTACTTGGCGTCGGCATAGCAGTCCACGACCGCGGTGCTGAGCGGGAACCGGACCGGGGTGTCCCCGAACACCAGCTGCCGGGCCTCGTCGGCGGAGGCGGTGACGGCGGCGGCCACCTCGTCGGCCAGGTTGGCCGGGGTGTGCACCATCACCTCGTCGTGCTGGAAGAACACCAGGTGCGGCCGCTCGGCCTCGTCGGCCACGGGCAGCTCGTTCAGCCGGCGGCGCAGCGCCGCGAGCAGGGCGAGCGCCCAGTCGGCGGCGCTGGCCTGGATCACGAAGTTGCGGGTGAACCGGCCGCGGGCGCGGGCCGAGCGGCCGCCGGCGTCGCCCGCGGTGTCCGGGGACTCGGTGAGGTCGAGCCAGTCGGCGGAGGGCGGCGGGCAGACCCGGCCGAGCCGGGAGGCGACCACGCCGCCGTCCTCGCCGGTGCGGGCGGCCGCCTCGACGTAGCCCATGGCGGCCGGGTAGCGGCGGCGCAGGGTGGCGAGCAGCGGGCCGATGTCCCCGCTGGTCTGGCCGTACATGGCGCCGAGCAGGCCGAGCTTGGCCTTGTCGCGGTCGCCCTGGAAGGCGGAGGCGGCGAGCGCCTCGTACAGGTCGCCGCCGGCGGCGGTGCGGGCCAGGCCGGCGTCCTGGGAGAGGGCGGCGAGGACGCGGGGCTCCAGCTGGGCGGCGTCGGCGACGACCAGCAGCCAGCCGGGGTCGGCGACCACGGCCCGGCGCAGGATGCGCGGGATCTGCAGGGCGCCGCCGCCGCGGCTGGCCCAGCGGCCGGAGACCACGCCGCCGACGACGTACTCGGGCCGGAACCGGCCGCCGCGGGCCCAGGCGTCCTGCCAGGCCCAGCCGTGCGCGGCGTGGATCCGGGACAGCTCCTTGTAGCGGACCATCAGCCGGGCGGCCGGGTGGTCCACCGCCTTCAGCTCCCAGGACCGGGTGGAGCCGAGCTGGATGCCGTGCTCGGCGAAGGCGCGCAGCACCTGGCTGTGCGAGTCGGGGTTGAACGGGCGGCCGCCCAGGGCCTGCTGCAGTTCGGCGGCCAGCTCGGCGAGCAGCCTGGGCCGGCTGCCGGGGACGGCCGGGCGGGGGCCGAGCAGCTCGGTGAGCAGCCGGTCGTGGACGTCGGCGCGCCAGGGCAGGCCGTCGTGCGCCATCTCGGCGGCGACCAGGGCGCCGGCCGACTCGGCGGCGGCCAGCAGCCGGAACCGGGAGCGTGCGGCCGGGTCGGTGATCGCGGCGAGCCGGCGCTGCTGCTCGGCGTGGACGGCGACGACGGCGGCCAGCGGGTCGGCGCCGGGTGGCAGCTGCAGGCGGTCGGGGGCGAACAGGCTGTCCTGGCCGTCGTCGTGCTCGGCGGAGCCGGGCTCGGGCAGGTCGGCCGGGACGGGCAGGCCGCGCAGCCGGGCCCAGGCCGCGCCGAGCGAGCGCGGCGCGCCGAACCGGCCCTCGTGGGCCAGCAGCAGTGCCTCGACCAGCCGCAGGTCGTGGCAGCGGGCGAGCCGGCCGGGCAGCCGGGGGAGGAGCGGGGCGTACGCGCTGTCGGCGGCGGCCCAGACCCAGCGCACCGCGCCCTCCCGCTCGGCGGCGGCGACGGCGCCGGCGAGGTCGGGGACGGTGCGGGGCGGGCCGAGCGGGGTGCCGGCGTCGTCGAGGGGCTGCAGCCGGCCGCCCGGGCCGTGCGGGTCGGGGACGAGGGCGATCCGGGGTGCCACGGGGGCTCCTCCTCTCGGGCGTACGGGCTGGGACCTCGACGGTAGCCGGTGGGTACGACAACGCGGTCCGGGCACGGGCCTGCGGGCGGTGACGCGGCGCGCGGGGCGGGGCGGTGCGCCGGTGGCCGGGCGGTGCGCCGCCGCCCCGGAGCGGGACCGTAGGCAGCGCCGGTGACACGGCGTAGGGTTCGCGAAATGACCGAGAACCCGTTCTTCACGCCCAGCACGCTGGCCTACGGACTGCCGCCCTTCGCCGAGATCCGGGAAGAGCACTACCTGCCCGCGTTCGAGCGCGGGATGGCCGAGCAGCTCGCCGAGATCGCCGCGATCACGGCCGACCCGGGGCCGCCGACCTTCGACAACACGCTGACCGCGCTGGAGCGCTCCGGTGCGCTGCTGCGGCGCGTCCGGGCGGTCTTCGACAACCAGGCGTCCGCGGACACCACGCCGCTGGTGGACCGGGTGGACGCCGAGGTGAGCCCGCGGCTGGCGGCGCACCGGGACGCGATCGAGCTGGACGCCGCGCTGTTCGCCCGGGTCGAGGAGCTGCACGGCCGCCGCGCCGGGCTGGGCCTGGACCCGGAGTCGCTGCGGTTGCTGGAGCGGTGGCACACCGCCTTCGTCCGGGCCGGGGCCCGGCTGGGCGCGGCCGAGCAGCAGCGGCTGCGCGAGCTGAACGCGGAGCTGGCCACCGCCGCCGCGGCCTTCCGGCAGAACGTGTCGGCCGACTCCAAGGCCCGCGCGCTGGTGCTGGACTCGGCCGAGGAGCTGGCCGGCCTGTCGCCGGACGCGATCGCCGCCGCCGCCGAGAACGGCCGGGCGCTGGGGCACGACGGCAAGTACGTGCTCAGCCTGAAGAACTTCTCCAACCAGACCGAGCTGGCCTTCCTCACCGACCGCTCGGTGCGCGAGCGGCTGATGGCGGCCTCGCTGGCCCGCGCGGCCGGCACCAACGGCCCGCTGGCGATCCGGATGGCCGCGCTGCGCGCCGAGCGGGCCCGGCTGCTCGGGTACGACACGCACGCTGCCTACGTGGTGGCGGACGAGACTGCGGGCAGCGTCGAGGCGGTGGACGGCCTGCTGTCCCGGCTGGTGCCGCCGGCGGTGGCCAACGCCCGGCGCGAGGCCGCCGAGCTGGCGAAGCTCGCGGCCGCCGACGGCATCGAGGAGATCGCCGCGCACGACTGGGCGTACTACTCGGAGCAGGTCCGGCAGGACTCGTACCAGGTGGACGCGGCGGCGCTGCGCCCGTACTTCGAACTGGAGCGGGTGCTGCGGGACGGCGTCTTCTTCGCCGCCGGCCTGGCCTACGGGGTGACCTTCACCGAGCGGCCGGACCTCGTCGCCTACCACCCGGACGTGCGGGTCTTCGAGGTGTTCGAGGAGGGCGGCCGTCCGCTCGGGCTCTTCCTCGGCGACTTCCACGCCCGGGCGTCCAAGCGCGGCGGGGCCTGGATGGACGAGCTGGTCACCCAGTCGCGGCTGCTGGACCACCGGCCGGTGGTGATGAACAACCTGAACGTGGCCAAGCCGGCGGCCGGCGAGCCGGTGCTGCTCTCCTGGGACGAGGTGCGCACGCTGTTCCACGAGTTCGGGCACGCGCTGCACGGGCTCTTCTCGGACGTCCGCTACCCGTACTTCGCCGGCCCGGCGGTGCCCCGGGACTTCGTGGAGTTCCCCTCGCAGGTCAACGAGATGTGGATGGTCCGGCCGGAGGTGCTGGCCAACTACGCCAGGCACCACGTGACGGGTGAGCCGCTGCCGGCCGTGCTGGTCGAGCGGATGGCCGCGGCGGAGGCCTTCGGGCAGGGCTTCCGGACCGTCGAGTACCTGGCGGCGACGCTGCTGGACTGGGCCTGGCACACCGTGCCGGCCGGCCAGGTGATCGCGGACGCCGAGGAGTTCGAGGCGGCGGCGCTGGCCAAGGCGGGGGTGGCGGTGGCCGCGGTCCCGCCGCGCTACCGGACGGCGTACTTCTCGCACATCTTCTCCGGCGGCTACAGCGCGGGCTACTACGCGTACATCTGGTCGGAGGTGCTGGACGCCGAGACGGTGGAGTGGTTCGGGAACAACGGGCGGAGCGTGCGGGAGAGCGGCGAGCTGTTCCGCCGCGAGCTGCTGTCGCGCGGGGACAGCCGGGACGCGCTGGACTCGTTCCGCGCGGTGGTCGGGCGCGACCCGCAGACCGGGCCGCTGCTGGCGCGCCGGGGTCTGGCGTAGCGCGGGACTCCGGTGGCGCGCCCGCCGGTGGCCCGCCCGCCGGCCCGCCCACGGTGGACTTCGGCGGACGGGCCGGCCGGGTGTTCAGCGCCGCGTGAGGGTGACCGTGACCGGGGTGCCCGGGCGGGTGTGCGGGAGGCGGATCCGGGCGGTGCCGGCCCGGTCGCCGGCCGGCTGGTCGAGCTCCACCCGGGCGTCGGCCGGGGTGACGGTGATCCGCACGCCGGTGGGGAACGCGGCGGCGGGCAGGGCGAGTTCGGTGGCGTGCCCGGTGCCGTCGGCGGTCCACCGGACGGTGTGGCCGGCGGCCGTCGCGGTGGTGCTCGGGGCCGTCCCGGCGACGGCGGTCGGGTACGGGCCGAAGACCGGCTCGTCGCCGGGCGCCGGGCGGCCGGCCGGGTCGAGCGCGCAGTAGCCGCCGTTGCCCCGGCACCAGTACCACATCGTCCAGCCGGCGGCGAAGCCGTCCATCGCCGCGACCTGCCGGCGGACCAGCTGGGTGTTGCCCGGCCGGCGGGAGTCGGGCGGGCCCCACTCGCCGACCAGGACCGGCAGCCGGTGGGCGGCCGGGTAGCCGGTGATCGCCGCGGTGTACCGCTCGACGAAGCCGCCGGACGGGTCCCAGTCGGCGCCGCCCTCGACGGCGGTGTCGTAGAAGTGCGGTGCGTAGCCGAGCCGGGGGGCGCCGGGGCGCGGGTCGGTGAAGCCGGGCAGCCGGGTGGGCACGCCCTGGCCGGCCAGGACGGTCGGCTCGACGAACAGCCAGGCCCGGGTGTCGGCCCGGCGCACGGCGGCGATCAGCCGGCGGTACATGTCGGCGAGCCGGCCCTGTTCGAGGGCGGCGGAGGCGGCGGCGAGCACGGCCGGGTCGGTCGGGTCGCCGTCCACCGGGCCGAACGGCTCGTTGAACAGGTCGTAGCCCAGCAGCGAGCGGTGGCCGCGAAGTTCGCGGGCGAGCCGGGTGTAGAAGTCGGCCTGCCAGGCGCGCAGGTCGGCGTCGTCGTAGAGGTGCCGGAAGGCGGCCTGGACGGCGGGCTGGAAGTAGCCGGCGAACCAGTCGTCCGGGTCGCTCTCGAAGGGCAGGCCGTCGTCGCGGGTGGCCCAGAGCGGGATGCCGCGGTCGCCGCCGCCGAACTTCGGCCCGTAGACGTCCTGGTGGAAGTCGACCAGGGCCAGCACGCCGTACCGGTCGGCCCAGCCGAGCAGCCGCTGCAGCCGGGCCAGCTCGGCCGGGTCGAGCCGGCCGCGCTCGGGCTCCAGCCTGGTCCAGGAGACGGCCACCCGGATCAGGGTGAAGCCCTGCCCGGCCAGGGAGCCGACGTCCTGCTCGGTGGCCTCGGCGTACTTGTCGAGGTTGAAGCCGCGCAGTTCGAGCCGGCGGCCGGCGGCGTCGGTCAGGCCGGTCCGGCCGTCCGGACCGGTGGCCGTCCCGGTGGGGAACCCGGCCCGGGGCGGCGCGGGCCGGGCCTCGGCCGGGGTGGCGGCGAGCGGGGCGGTGAGGGCGGTGGTGGCGGCGAGCAGGAGGGCAACGGCGGTGCGGCGCAGGCGCATCGGACCTCGCAGGGTCTCGCGGGCGGAGCCTCGAGGGCTGGGGGTGGGGCCCGATGATGCCCGGCCTGCCGTGTACCGCACAAGAGTGCGGGTGCGGCACAACTGCCGTGCGGCGCACCGCGGTACGGCACACCGCGGTACGCCACGCCGGCCGGCCGGGGCTCAGGCGGCCTGAGTTCGGACGGCCTGAGTTCGGACGGCCGGGGTTCAGACGGCCGGGTCCGCTCCCGTCGCGGGCTCGGCGGCCGGGGCGGGCAGGACGGCGGTGGGCAGGTCGCCGGCGGCCGCGAGCCGGCCCCAGAGCAGGTCGGCGAGCGCCTGGACCATCCGGGTGCGCGAGCACGGTCTGGACTCCAGCCACCAGTCCCCGGCCGCCAGCACCATGCCGGTGATGCCGCGTCCCCAGGCCTCGGCGAGGAGTTCGCGGTCGGCGCCGAGGTCGACCTGGTTGTCGACGGCGCGGGTGATCTCCTCCGCGATCTGCCGCAGCGCCGGTGCGAGCGCGTGCCCGACGCCGGTCGGGTCGCCCGGCTCGGGGTGGGTGAGCAGCCGGTAGACCTGCGGGCGGGCCTCGATCCCGGCCAGGTAGGTGTCCAGCACGTGCTCGACCCGGTCGCGGCGCTCCAGCGGCTCGTTGAGCGCGGCCCGCACGGCGGCCAGCAGGCCGCTGGTGTGACGTTCGGTCAGCGCCCTGATCAGGCCGTTCCGGTCGCCGAAGTGGCGGTACAGGATCGGCTTGGTGATCCCGGCCTCGGCGGCGATGGCGTTCATGCTGGCGCCCGGGCCGTCCCGCTGGATGACCCGGTCGGCGGCGTTGAGCAGTTGCTCGCGGCGGGGCTCTGCGGACATGTGCTGCTCCTGGTGCTGGGCGTTGACATCGGTTACCAATCAGTAGCAGACTCCCTCGATGTTACCCGGGGTAACACCCGGTGTGGTCACGGTTTTCCGCGGCCGCCCCTGCATCGGAGGTTGGATCATGAGCACGTTCTCGCTGGACCCGGGCGCGGACCAGCTCGCCGTACGCGACTGGCTGCACGGCTTCGCCGCCGACGTCATGCGCCCCGCCGCGGCCGAGTGGGACGAGCGCGAGGAGACCCCCTGGCCGGTCATCCAGGAGGCCGCCAAACTCGGCATCTACTCCCTGGACTTCTACGCCCAGCAGTACTTCGACCCGTCCGGCGTCGGCATCCCGATCGCCATGGAGGAGCTGTTCTGGGGCGACGCCGGCATCGGCCTCTCCATCGTCGGCACCACGCTGGCCGCCGTCGCGGTGCTCGCCAACGGCACCGACGAGCAGATCGGCACCTGGGCGCCGCAGATGTTCGGCACCCCGGACGACATCAAGGTGGCCGCCTTCTGCTCCTCCGAGCCGGACGCCGGCTCCGACGTCTCCGCGCTGCGCACCCGGGCCGTCTACGACGAGGCCAAGGACGAGTGGGTGCTGAACGGCACCAAGACCTGGGCCACCAACGGCGGGATCGCCGCCGTCCACGTCGTGGTGGCCACCGTCGACCCGGCGCTAGGGGCGCGCGGGCAGGCCTCCTTCGTGGTGCCGCCGGGCACTCCCGGCCTGGCCCAGGGGCAGAAGTTCAAGAAGCACGGCATCCGCGCCTCGCACACCGCCGAGGTGGTGCTGGACTCCGTCCGGGTGCCCGGCCACTGCCTGCTCGGGGGGAAGGAGAAGCTGGACGAGCGGCTGGCCCGGGCTCGCGAGGGCGTCCGGAGCGGGGGCGGCAGGAACGCCGCGATGGCCACCTTCGAGGCCTCCCGGCCGGCCGTCGGCGCGCAGGCGATCGGCATCGCCCGGGCCGCGTACGAGGTGGCGCTCGACTACGCGAAGACCCGGGTGCAGTTCGGCCGGCCGATCATCGACAACCAGGGCGTGGCCTTCCAGCTGGCCGACATGAAGACCCGGATCGACGCGGCCAGGCTGCTGGTCTGGCGGGCGTCCTGGATGGCGGCCGGCAACCAGCCGTTCACCGCGGCCGAGGGCTCGATGTCCAAGCTCTACGCGGGCGAGACCGCCAAGTGGGTCACCGCGCAGGCGATGCAGATCCTCGGCGGCAACGGCTTCACCCGGGAGTACCCGGTGGAGCGGATGCACCGGGACAGCGCCATCTACTCGATCTTCGAGGGCACCAGCGAGATCCAGCGGCTGGTGATCGCCCGGGCGATCTCGGGGATGCCGATCCGCTGACGGCCGCCGTGCCCACGGACCACCGCCGCGCCGACGACCGTCTGCGCGGCGGTGGTCCGTCGGCGTTCTGGCCGGGGCTGGCCGGGGCTGGCCGGGGCCGGACCGCGGCGGGTCAGAACCGGGGCGGGTCAGCCGGGGCGGGTCAGAACCGGGGTTCGCGGCCCTCCAGGAACGCGGCGAGGCCCTCGCGGACGTCCGGCGCCTCCCGGGACCGCAGCTCCCAGGGCCGGAGCGCCTCGGCGGCGTCCTCCGGCGGGACGCCCAGCGCCGCCTTGACCGCGCCGATCGTCTGCGGCGAGCGCCGGGTCAGCAGTCGGGCGAACTCCAGGGCGCCGACGTCCAGTTCGCCGGCGGGCAGGACCCGGTCGGCGAGGCCGACCACGGAGTTGCGCAGACCCGTCAGCAACTCGCCGGAGAACAGCAGGTACTTGGCCCGGGAGGGGCCCACCAGCCGCGCCAGCCGCAGGGTCGGGACCGCCGGGTAGACCACGCCCAGCTTCGCCGGGGTGATGCCCATCCGGGCGTCGTCCGCCACGAACCGCAGGTCGCAGGCGACGGCGAGCTGGCAGCCGCCGCCGACGCAGGCGCCGTGCACCACCGCGATCGTCGGGTGCGGGAAGTCCGCCAGCGCCTCCTCGGCGGCGACGTTGACGGCGTGGTACGCGTCCGCGCGGTCGGGGTCGGCGTAGACCTCGGCCAGCTCCTCGATGTCCGCGCCCGCGCTGAAGGTGCCGTCCGCGCCGGTGACCAGCAGGGCGCGGACGCCGGGCTGCTGGGCGATCAGGAGGAGGACCTTGGGCAGCGCCTGCCAGATCGCCAGGGTGATGGCGTTGCGCCGGTGCGGGCGGGCGAACTGCAGGACGGCGACGCCGTCCTCGCCGACGAAGGCGCGCAGGCCGTCGACGTCGGTCTGCAGCGGGGAGCGGTCCCGCGTGAGCAGCGGCTGGTCCATGCGCACCTCCGGAGATCGTGGTGCGGACACTCTCTCAGGCGGGGCGGCGGGTGCGGCGGCGGGGTGGGCGGCCGCTCGCGCGGAACGCCCGCCCCGGGCGGGCCCGGTCAGCCGCGGTGGGCGCCGTAGTCGCCGAGGCCGCGCTCGACCAGGGCGAACGCGCGGCGGGCGTTCTCGACCGCCTCCGGCAGCACCTCGGCGGCCCGCTCGCCGGCCAGCATCCGGCGCTGGTTCTCGGAGGTCAGCGCCCCGCGGACGCCGAGCAGTTGGGAGGCGACGACCTGCGCGTGCAGCCGGTCGCCGGCCGGGTCCTGGGCGAGCAGCTCGGCGGCCAGCACCTGGTTCGCGGCGTAGGTGAACGAGGTGGACGCGCGCATGGCCAGCACGGGAGTCCGGTGGATCAGCCGGATCACGGCGATCGTCATCGGGTCGTCGCTGAGGCCGGTCGCCGGGTCGAACGCGGCCAGCGCCGCCAGGAACTGGTCCCGCAGCGCGTCGAGTACCGAGGTGCCGGGGGCGCGCTCGCGCACCACCTCGGCGGGCTCTCCGGTGTGCTGCTCCATCGGCGCCATGACCAGGTCTTCCTTGGACGGGAAGTAGTTGAACACGGTCATCTTCGAGACCTCGGCGGCGGCGGCGATCTCGGCGACCGACACCTCGTCGAAGCCCCGCTCGGCGAACAGGGTGATCGCACTGCGCCAGATCCGGATGGCGGTCCGGCGCTTCTTGCGCTCGCGCAGGCTCAGCCCGTCCTCGGCGGCGGTGGCGGTCTCGCTGCTCTTCACCATGGCGCTGACTGTACCAGGCTCAAACATGTGCCAGATCTAAACATGTACTGAGTCGGAAGATTGATCTGGATGAAGAATTGACCGAGTCAAAAAAGGCTGCCATGGTGGAGCCGTGCCATCGAGCCGCACCCCTCCGGTGCGGCTCCGCCACCGCACGACTCCTGTCCGATCGCCCGAATTCCGTTACCTCCGGGGGGACTTCACATGGCCGCCACCGCGCCGGCAGCAGCTCTGATGACGGAGCCCCAGCGCAAGCTGGGCATGCTGCTCTGCCTGATCACGATCATCCTGGCCGTGCTCGACATGAACATCGTCTCGGCGGCCACCGTGCCGATCGTCCGGGACCTCGACCCGGTGCACGGCGTCGACCGGCTGCCGTGGCTGGTCAGCGCGTTCGCCCTGGCCGCCACCGCACTGCTGCCGCTCTACGGCAAGCTCTGCGACGTGTACGGCGCGAAGCGGGTGCTGCTCGGCGCCGTCGGCACCTTCCTGGCCGGCTCGGCGCTCTGCGGGGCCGCGCAGTCGATGGAGCAGCTGATCGCCTTCCGGGCCGTCCAGGGCATCGGCGGCGGCGGGCTGATGAGCGTGACCATGGTGGTGATGGCCCAGCTCAGGGACCCGGAGGAGGCGAAGGGCGGCGGGGGCGGCATGGGCGGCATCGTCGGCGGGGCCGGCATGGCCCTCGGCCCGCTGATCGGCGCGCTGCTCGCCGACCACCTCGACTGGCGCTGGATCTTCTACGTCAACCTGCCGCTCGGCCTGGTCGTCCTGGTCGGTGCCGCGCTGCTGCTCAAGCTCCCCCGGCACGCCGGCGGCCGTGGCCTGGACTTCCTCGGCGCCACCCTCGCCGCCGCGTTCGCCACCGGGCTGCTGCTGGTCACCGAGTGGGGCGGCAAGGACTACGCCTGGACCTCGCCGCAGATCCTCGCGCTGATCGTGGCGACCCTGGCCGCGCTCGGCCTCTTCCTCTGGCGCCAGGCCACCGCCGCCGAGCCGGTGCTGCCGCTCTCGCTCTTCCGCGTCCCGGAGATCCGGATCGGTTTCGCGGTGCAGGGGCTGGTCGGCATGGGCCTGATGGGCGCGATCATGTACGTGATGCTCTACCTGCAGGTCGCCCGCGGTGTCGCCGCGACCTCGGCCAGCCTCTACCTGCTCCCGATGGCGATCGGCATGACGGCGATCGGCATGGTGGTCAACCGGATCACCGCGCGGGGCGTGCAGACCCGGACGATCCTCGCCGCCGGTGCGGCCTGCGCCACCGTCGCCCTGCTGCTGCTCGGGCTGAGCGGCCCGGACACCTCGCTCTGGCTGGTGCGGGGCGAGCTGGTGCTGCTCGGCGTCGGCCTCGGGCAGCTGATCGGCCAGCTCATCAGCGTCGTCCAGGACGCGGCTCCGGCCCACCGGCTGGGCGTCGCCACCACCGGGATCCGGTTCTTCCAGACGCTCGGCAGCGCGCTGGGCGCGGCGCTCTTCGGCACCGTGCTGGCCCGGGTGTTCGAGAGCGGCGAGCCCGGCACCCCGCTGGGTGCGGTGGGCCGGCTGGCCGGCGCGGCCCGGGTGCACGCGGTGGGGAGCTTCGTCGACGCGGTGGACGTGGTCTTCCTGTCGGCGGCCGGGGTGATGGCCCTGGTCGTCGTGCTGGCGCTGCGGCTACCGCGGCCGGCGGTGCGGCCGGTGACGGAGGAGCAGGCGCTCGCCGCCTGAGCCCGGCCGGCCGGGGGGCCGGTCGGGGCGGGGCCCGGTGGACTTCGGTCCACCGGGCCCTTCGCGTCGGCCCGCCTCGGCCCGCCTCGGCCCGCGTCGGCCCGCCTCGGCCCGGGGCGGGCCGGTGGAGGGCTTCCGGTCAGGCGGAGGGCTTCCATTCGCGGGCGAGGATCGACCAGATCTCCGAGTCGCGATACTCGCCGTTGATCTTGTACGTCTCCCGCAGCGTGCCGTCCAGCGTCAGGCCGAGCCGCTGCGCGAGCGACCGGCTGCGGACGTTGGCCGGGGTGGTGTGCCACTCGATCCGGTGCAGGCCGCGGGTGGTGAAGGCGTAGTCGATCAGGTGGCGGACGGCGGCGGCGACCAGGCCCCGGCCCTCGCCGGCGGGCTCGGTCCAGACCCCGATCTCGGCCACGCCGGTGGCGGCGCTGAAGGACACGAACATCGTGCCGCCGACCAGCGTGCCGTCCTGCCAGATCCCGTAGAGCCGGGCGGAGTCGGTGGCCTGCCGGTCGGCGTACCCCTGCAGGGTGGCGCGGGCGGACTCCAGGTCGGTGGAGCGGTCGGCCCAGGTGATCCAGGGGCTCATGTGCTCCCGGGCGCGGTCCATGTTGGCGAGGAACTCGGCGGCCTGCCACGGTTCCAGCGGACGCAGGTCGGCGTTGTCGGCGAGCGGGATGGCGAACATGGTGGGCCTTTCGAACGGTGGGTGCCTGGCGGTCCCTACATACATAACAAACGTTTGGTATGTACGATAGCCCCCATGACGCCGGCCCGTGGAGACCATGACGCCCGCCGCCAGGAGGTCTCCGAGGCGGTCTGGCGCGTGCTCTCGTCGCGCGGCTTCGAGGGGCTGACGCTGCGCGCGGTGGCCGCCGAGATGAGCGCCTCCACCGGTCTGCTGACGCACTACTTCCCCAACAAACGGGCCCTGGTGGCCCATGCGCTGGAGGAGCTGGACCGGCGCTCGCTCGCGCGCCCGCGCCGCATCGCGCCGGCCGACGGCAGTCCGCCGCCGCCCGCCGGGCTGCCCCGGCTGCGGGCGGCCCTGCTCGACATCCTCCCGCTGGACGGGCCGGCCACCGCCGGGAACCGGATCTGGGTGGGCTCCTGGGACGTCGCGCTGGCCGATCCGGAGCTGGCGGCCGCGCACGCGGCACGGTACGCGCGGTCGCGGGACGTGCTGACCGAGCAGGTCGAGGTCGCCCAGCGGCTCGGCGAGCTGCCGGACGGAGTGGCCGCGGCGCAGCTCGCGGCGGGGGCGCAGGCCTTCGTGCTGGGGCTGGTGGTGCAGGTCATGTTCGCGCCGGCGGAGTTCCCGCCCGCCCGGCAGCAGGAACTGCTCGACGCCTACCTGGCGGGCCTGGCGGGCCTGGCGGCCTGAGGCCGGAGTTCCGCTTGGCGGCCCGGGCGTGCGGCCCGGTGACGGGGCGGTCCGGCGGTGGGCGGGGCGGTGCCGGATTCCACCCGTGGATTCCGTTCGGGGCCGACTTGTCCGGGGACTCCGGCCGGGCGGGGCCGGTGTTTCCCGCGGGACGGTTTCCGGGCAGTACCGCGCCACGCATTGTCACGGGTTATGCGCGTTCGGTGTGCGGGATTTTCCGGGCGGCTTCCCTCCGGCTTCCCGGCGGCCGGCCCGGGTACGGCCCCGCCGGGGTTCTGGCCTGCGGCAATTCGGTGCCCCCAGCAGGATTCGAACCTGCGACCTACCGCTTAGAAGGCGGGTGCTCTATCCGCTGAGCTATGGGGGCGGGACGGGCTGCCCGGGCGGGCGTGACCGTTGCCGGGATCGGGCGGCGAACGCATGTGTCCGCTGTCCGGCCCCGTACCTGGGGGGTGGGGTGGGGGTTGGGGCCCTTGCCCTGTCGGGGACAGGATAAGGGTGTCCAGTTCCTCGGTCGGGTGTAACGACACCGTCGCTGGTGTGTCGGCCCCGGTGGAGCGGTCCGATAATCGCAGGTGAAGGCCGTACGCGCAGCGGTCTGACGGTCTTCGGGGCCGGACGTTGTGCAGTCGTTACGGGGCTGCCGCCCCACCCGTTATGGATTCGACACGGAGAATGCGCCGCCGTCACCGCGGGTGGGGGGCCGTATTCGGGTTCGTTCGGTCGGATGACGTGCGCGGACGGCCGATCGGGCCACCCTTGAGGGTGTCCGGGCGGGGCGGGAAGCGGGTCGTTTGTTGTCATGGCCGCGCAGAAGTTGGGGCGGAAGTAGCGCCGGAAGGCTGAAATTCACCCCTGTGAGTGACGCCGGTTTTCCACAGGCCCGAGTTGTCCACAGGATTTCCGATCCCGCTGGTGGGGATTTCCCTGGAAGCGCACTCTCAACTCGCGCCGGTCGATTCCGTACGGTGCATCGGAGAGAACGGAGCGTGTTCTGTGAACGAGACCCAGGTGACCGTGATCGGCAATGTCGCGACCGAGGTGACGTACGCGCAGACGCCCGGCGGCGTGCCGGTGGCGAACTTCCGGCTGGCGTCGACGGAGCGACGGTACGACCGGCAGAAGGAGGGGTGGGTGGACGGTGAGACGCAGTGGGTGACGGTGACGGCCTGGCGGGCGCTGGCGGGTCATCTGATCGGCTCGCTCGCGAAGGGTGATCCGGTGGTGGTGAGCGGTCGGCTGAGGGTGCGCGAGTGGACGGACGGGACGGCCAAGCGCAGCCGGATCGAGATCGACGCCAGGTCGGTCGGGCACGACCTCAGCCGTGGCACCGCGGTCTTCAAGTGGGCGGCGGGGGTGCGGGGTGAGGTGCCGGGAGGTGCGGGCGAGGGTGCCGGGGAGGGCGCCGGCGAGGCCGTGCCCGGGTGGATCGCGGACGCACTGCAGGCGCGGAAGGTCTCCGCGCTGGTGCCGGCCGGGGGCGGCCCGGCCCCGGTGGCGGCGGGGGAGGAGGTGGACGGCGCGGAGCCCGGGGGTGAAGGGCAGGTGTCGCTGATCTGACCGGTCGCCGATCTCAACTGTCGACAAATATGTTGATCGAGAAGGCTGTTGTGCCCGCGCGCCAATCGGGATCGGATAACAGAAACTTCAGGGCTTTTTCTGGCTGGGCGTCAGTTTGTGAGGATGCTGAGAGGGTTGATAACGATCCAGATACGGAATCGTCCTGATTTCGCATGGGGGTTTGCGGGCCCCTGAGGCTCAATAGGATTCGTCTGGTTCACACACGTGGACCAGCGCCACAGGGGGCGCGGCAATGCAAGGCGGGCCGCCCATCGGTACGGCTCGTCCCCGGAGGGATCCCAGATGTTCCAGAAGCAGGGGCGGAGTCTTCCGCGCGTTACCACTGTCATGCTCACGACCAGCCTGGTGCTGGGCGGGAGCCTGCTCGCGGCCGGTGCGGCGGTCGCGGCCGACGCACCCGGTGCGGGCGTCTCGGCAGTGCTGCAGTCCAAGATGGTGAGCGAGGAGGTCATCGTCGACGGCCAGGGTGTCCAGGGTGGTCTCTTCACCCTGAAGACGGCCAACGGCGAGATCCAGACCTACTGCATCGACTTCGGCCACCCGGTGAACACCGGCGACGGCGTCGAGTACCAGGAGTCGGACTGGAAGTCGAGCTCGCTCGGCGGCAAGGACAAGGCTCCGGCCGCGGCCAAGATCCGCTGGATCCTGGAGAACTCGTACCCGCAGGTGAAGGACCTCAAGAAGCTGGCCGAGGCGGCCGGCGTCAAGGGCGACCTCACCGAGCAGGACGCCGCCGCCGGCACCCAGGCCGCGATCTGGAACTTCTCCGACGGCAAGAACGCCGTCCCGACCGACTCCCAGGCCAAGCAGCTGCGGGACTACCTGGTCAGCGACGCCAACAAGGGCATCGCCGCCGAGCCCAAGCCCTCGCTGAGCCTCACCCCGGACTCGGTGTCGGGCAAGCCGGGCGGCAAGCTCGGCCCGTTCACCGTCAACTCCAGCGCCTCCGAGGTGAAGCTCGCCGTCTCCGGTGACGCCAAGGACAAGGTGAAGCTGGTCGACAAGGACGGCAAGCCGGTCACCGGCCTGACCGGCCCGGTCGCCAAGGACACCCAGCTGTTCCTGGACGTGCCGGCCGGCACCCCGGACGGCGCCGCCACCGTCACCGCCGACGCCGACACCGTCGTGCCCAGCGGCCGGGTCTTCCTGAGCAAGGGCTACACCCCGGCGAAGCACAGCCAGACCATGATCCTGGCCGGCTCCACCAAGCTCAGCGTCACCGACTCCGCGAAGGCCGCCTGGAAGCAGGGCAAGGGCGCGCTGGTGGACAGCGTCGCCCAGGTCGAGTGCGACTCCAACGGCGTGCGCGTCTCCGTCGCCAACAACGGTGACGAGGCGGGCAGCGTCACCGTGACCCCGGGCAAGACGGTCACCGTCCAGCCGGGCAAGGTCGAGAGCGTCGTCGTCCCGGTCGCGGAGGATGCGGCCTACGACATCAAGGTGACCGGCCCGAACGGCTTCAACAAGGAGTTCAAGGGCATCCTGGACTGCAAGGTCTCCACCGGGACCACGCCGACCGGCACCCCCACCGCCACCACGAGCAAGTCGCCGACCGGCACCCCCACCGGCACCCCGTCGGCCTCCTCCACCACCACCGCTGCGCACCCGGCCCCGGTCGGCACCAGCCCGGCCCCCGGCACCACCGGTCTGGCCCAGACCGGTGGTAACGACGCCACCCCGGTCATCGCCGCCGTCGCCGGTGGTCTGGTCGTGGTCGGCGGTGCCGCGGTCTTCATCCTGCGCCGTCGCGGCCGCCACGGTGGCAGCGCCGCCTGAGGCAGCGCGTCACCGGAGGCACCGGGCGCACCCGGTCCTGAAGCACTGAGGACCTGAGGCGCCCGGGAGCCGAACCACTCCGGCCCGGCCCCCCGCACCCGCTGCGGGGGGCCGGGCCGCAGTCATGTCCGGGCAGGTGGACCGGGGAGCGGCCGGATACCCCGGTGGGGCAAGGCGGGCGGTTCGGGGCTCGGGGCCGGGTGCGGCACAATGGAACGCTGCAAGCCGAATACTCCCGACGACGCCGGAGCGATCTCACGTGGCGGAATACATCTACACGATGCGCAAGGTGCGCAAGGCGCACGGAGACAAGGTCATCCTTGACGACGTGACGCTCAGCTTCCTCCCCGGAGCGAAGATCGGCGTCGTGGGCCCCAACGGTGCCGGTAAGTCCACCGTGCTGAAGATGATGGCCGGCCTGGAGCAGCCCTCCAACGGCGACGCCTTCCTCTCGCCCGGCTTCACCGTCGGCATGCTGCTCCAGGAGCCGCCGCTCGACGAGTCCAAGACGGTCCTGGAGAACGTCGAGGACGGCGTCAAGGAGATCAAGGGGAAGCTCAACCGCTTCAACGAGATCGCCGAGCTGATGGCCACCGACTACTCGGACGCGCTGCTCGACGAGATGGGCAAGCTCCAGGAGGACCTGGACCACGCCAACGCCTGGGACCTCGAGGCCCAGCTGGAGCAGGCCATGGACGCGCTGGGCTGCCCGCCCGGCGACTGGCCGGTCACCAAGCTCTCCGGTGGCGAGAAGCGCCGCGTGGCGCTCTGCAAGCTGCTGCTGGAGGCCCCCGACCTGCTGCTGCTCGACGAGCCCACCAACCACCTGGACGCCGAGTCGGTGAACTGGCTGGAGCAGCACCTGGCCAAGTACGCCGGCACCGTCGTCGCCGTCACCCACGACCGGTACTTCCTGGACAACGTGGCCGGCTGGATCCTGGAGCTGGACCGCGGCCGCGCGATCGGCTACGAGGGCAACTACTCCACCTACCTGGAGAGCAAGCAGTCGCGCCTCAAGGTCGAGGGCCAGAAGGACGCCAAGCGCGCCAAGCGGCTCAAGGAGGAGCTGGAGTGGGTCCGCTCCAACGCCAAGGGCCGTCAGGCGAAGTCCAAGGCGCGTCTGGCCCGCTACGAGGAGATGGCGGCCGAGGCCGACAAGATGCGGAAGCTGGACTTCGAGGAGATCCAGATCCCGCCGGGCCCGCGTCTGGGCAGCATCGTCATCGAGGTGGAGAACCTCAACAAGGCCTTCGGTGAGAAGGTCCTGATCGACGACCTGAGCTTCACCCTGCCGCGCAACGGCATCGTCGGCATCATCGGCCCGAACGGCGCGGGCAAGACCACGCTGTTCAAGATGCTGCAGGACATGGAGACCCCGGACTCCGGCACCGTCAAGGTCGGCGAGACCGTCAAGATCAGCTACGTCGACCAGAGCCGGGCCAACATCGACCCGAAGAAGACGCTCTGGGAGGTCGTGTCCGACGGCCTGGACTGGATCAACGTCGGCCAGGTCGAGATGCCGTCCCGCGCCTACGTCTCGGCGTTCGGCTTCAAGGGCCCGGACCAGCAGAAGCCGGCCGGCGTGCTCTCCGGCGGTGAGCGCAACCGCCTGAACCTGGCGCTCACCCTCAAGCAGGGCGGCAACCTGCTGCTCCTCGACGAGCCCACCAACGACCTCGACGTCGAGACCCTCTCCTCGCTGGAGAACGCGCTGCTGGAGTTCCCCGGCTGCGCCGTGGTCATCTCCCACGACCGCTGGTTCCTGGACCGGGTGGCCACCCACATCCTCGCCTACGAGGGCGAGAGCAAGTGGTTCTGGTTCGAGGGCAACTTCGAGTCGTACGAGAAGAACAAGATCGAGCGACTGGGCGCCGACGCCGCCCGTCCGCACCGGGCCACCTACAAGAAGCTGACCCGAGGCTGACACCCAGCCGTCACAACGGCCCGGCAGACTGCCCTCCGGGGCGGCCTGCCGGGCCGCGGCCCACCGCCACAGCCGCGCGGAGGGTCACCGGACGTCGAGGAGAACACCCGTGGCACGCCACATCTACGCCTGCCCGCTGCGCTGGTCCGACATGGACGCGTTCGGGCACGTCAACAACGTCGTCTTCCTGCGCTACCTGGAGGAGGCCCGGATCGACTTCATGTTCACCCAGGCCGCCGCGGCCGGGGCCGGGGAGTTCGCGGGCGGTTCGGTGGTGGCGCGCCACGAGATCGACTACAAGCGGCCGCTGGTCCACCGGCCGGAGCCGGTCACCGTCGAGACCTGGGTGACCAAGATCGGCGCAGCCTCGCTGACCGTCACCTACGAGATCAAGGACACCGCCGAGGACGGCACCGAGACGGTCTACGTCCGGGCGTCCACCGTGGTCGTCCCCTACGACCTGGCCGAGGGCCGGCCGCGCCGGATCAGCGCGGTGGAGCGGGAGTTCCTGAGCCGGTACACGGACGACCGCAGCCTGGACGCGGAGCCGGTCGGCGCGGCCGCCTAGGGGCTGTCCCGGCTGCGGCCCCGGCGCCGGCTGTGACCCGCCGGGCCCGTCCACCGATCACCGACACAACGGATGCGAGCTGACCCCGCCTTGACCGGTACCGCCCCCCTCGCCCTCGCCGACGCCGGGGAGGCCGCCGACCTGGCCGCCTTCCTGGTCCGGCTGCTGCGCTTCGACAAGGCGGCGGCGGTGCGGCTGCAGGTGGTGGCGGGGCCGTCCGGCGACGGCGTGCTGGCGGTGTTCGGGCGGCTGCCGCTGGGCGGTTCGGGCGCGCTGGCGATCCGCACCGCGCGGCTGGCCGGCTCCGCCGCACCGGCCGACCGGACCGTCTCGGCGGGACAGCTGCTGGACGGCCTGGACGACCGGGCGGATACCGTCACCCTGCCCGCCGCCGTGACCGGCCCGGCCTGGGCCGGCCTGCTGCCGCCGCGCACCGGCTGGCGGCTGCTCGGCGAGCCGCCGGCCGACCGGGTGTACCCGGAACTGATGGCCGGCGTACGGGAGTTCCGCGAGCGCAGCGAGGCCGTTCCGGCGCACCACCGGACCCGGACCGTGCTGGACGGGCTGGCCGACGAGATCTGGTCCCGGCCGGTGGGCGCGCTGCCCGAGCTGCCGCTGCGCGCCGCGCACGCGGCCTACGTGATCGGCTTCCTGACGCCGGGCGCCCCGCTGACCGTGCACCGGGCCGGTGGCTGGCTGCGGTTGAGCGCCCCGGCCGGGTCGGTGGCGGTCCGCACGGCCGCCGCGCCGGGCGCGGGCCTCGGGCTCAGCCCGATCCGCTAGGGCGTGTCTGACAATTCCCGCCGGGCGCGCGGCGTCGGGGCACGCACGCCCCCAGCCTTCGGCCGGGAGGTACCCCCACGCCGCGTTGTCGTCGGTCGCCGATGGCCCCCAGCCTTCGGCCGGGAGGTGCCCCCACCGCATGGACTCCCTCCTCCGCCTTGCGATGCACGCACCCCGACGCCGCGCGCTCATCCGACGCGAATTGTCAGACACGCCCCGCAGGGCCACTCGGCACGAGCGGGAGGCCCGGGCCGGCCGTGGCGGCCGCCCCGGGGATCAGCCCTCGGTGTTGACCATCGAGGCGGCGGCGTAGGTGAGGTAGTCCCAGAGCTGCCGCTCGGCCTCGGCCGGCAGGGCCAGCTCGTCCACCGCCGCCCGCATGTGCTTCAGCCAGGCGTCGTGTGCCGCCCGGTCCACCCGGAACGGCACGTGCCGCATCCGCAGCCGCGGGTGGCCGCGCTCCTCGCTGTAGGTGCGCGGGCCGCCCCAGTACTGCATCAGGAACAGCGCGAGGCGCTCCTCGGCGGGGCCGAGGTCCTCCTCGGGGTACATCGGCCGCAGCAACTCGTCCCCGGCGACGCCCTGGTAGAACCGGTGCACCAGCCGCCGGAAGGTCGGCTCGCCGCCGACCTGGTCGAAGAAGGTCTCCTCGCTGAGCGTGCCACGCCGGATCTCGTTCACCCGACCATGGTCGCAGACGGCGCCGGGGCCGTACACCGGGACCTGGGGACCAGGACTCCCGGCGTACGACCCCGGCGGGCGTACGGTGTCCGGCGTGACGTCCGGCGTGACGTCCGGCGCGGTGTCCGGCGTGCGTCAGCCGCCGGCCGGCCGTTCCGCCGGGGTCACGCGTCGTCCCAGCGGAAGAACCGCCAGGCGATCGCGGTGATCACGGCGGCGAAGAGCAGCATCCCGCCCATCGTCGGCAGCGCGTCCGTCACGCCGCCGCCCCGGGAGAGCACCGACTGCGAGGCCGTGACCAGGTGCCGGAGCGGCATCGCCTCGGAGATCGCCTTCAGCCAGCCCGGCATGTCGTCGGTGGGGAAGAAGGAGCCCGACAGGAACGACATCGGCAGCACGATGATCTGCGAGATGCCGTTGGCCGCCTCCTCGGTTTTGGCGACCGCCCCGGCCAGCAGGCCGATCGACATGAAGGCGATGGTCGCGCAGATCACCAGCGGGATGATCAGCCACCAGTTGCCGGTCAGTTTCAGCCCGAAGAACGGGGTGGTGGCGACCGCCAGGAAGATGGCGGTCTGCGCCAGGGCGGTCAGCACCGAGACGGCGATCCGGGAGGAGACGATCGCCCCCGCGCTGACCGGGGCCAGCCGCAGCCGGCGCAGCACCATCTTCCGCCGCCAGGTCACCAGGGTCAGCGAGGCGCTGAACACCGCGCCGGTGGCGACCGCCCAGCCGAGCAGGCCGGGGGTGAGGAACTGGATCGGCTTCAGCGACTCGTCCTCGACCCGGGCGGCGTCCAGCGTGAAGGCCGGCGGCTTGCCGGTGGCGGCCTGGTTGGCCTGCTGGACCACCGAGTTGACGATGCCCTGGACGGCACCGGCGCGGACCTGGTCGGCGGCGCTGAACCGCAGCTCGACCCGGCCGTCCGGGCCCTGCTTGATCAGCGCGTCCACGTCGCCCTTGCGGACCTTCTCCAGCGAGCCTGCCTCGTCGTCGCTGCGGGTGATGGCCAGGACCTTCTCCAGCTCGGCCCGGCCGTCGCCCTGCACCGCGTCCAGCACCTGGACGGAGCCGACCTGCACCACCTTGGCGTGCGGGCTGGTGGCGCCCTTGAGCAGGGTGCCGAACAGCAGCAGGAACATCAGCGGGAAGAGGAGCACGAAGAAGACGGCCGACTTGTCCCGGACGAAGGCGACCAGCATCACCCGGGAGAGGCTGGCGAAGGCGCTGACCCGCTCGCGCTCCGGCTGCCCGGCGGGCGCGGAGGGGGCGGTGCCGGACGTGCGCTGGGACGGCACGGCCGCCGCCTCGCTGCCGGTGCGTTCGGCGCTCATGCGCGGTACTCCCGTCCGGTGAGCTGGAGGAAGACGTCCTCCAGGGTGGCGCCGCGCACCTCGAGGCCGCGCAGGGCGTTCTGCTCGGCCAGCACGGAGAGCACCGGGGCCGGGAGGTGGGTGGCGACGGCGAGCGAGACGCCGTCGTCGTCCACCGAGGTGACCTCGGCACCGGCGGCGTCCAGCAGCTCACGGGTCCGCTCGGCGGTGAGCAGGCCGGACTCGACGCTGATCCGCACGGTGTCGTCGATCTCGCGGATCAGTGCGGCCGGGGCGCCGGTCTTCAGCACCTTGCCGTGGTCCATCACCGAGACGCGGTCGCAGAGCACCTCGGCCTCGTCCAGGTAGTGGGTGGTCAGGACGACCGTGCGGCCCTCGGCGTTGATGTTCCGGAGCAGGTCCCAGAGGTTGCGGCGGGCCTGCGGGTCGAGCCCGGTGGTGGGCTCGTCCAGGAAGACCAGCTCGGGGTCGTGGACCAGCGCGCAGGCGATGGAGAGGCGCTGGGCCTGGCCGCCGGACATCTTGTCGGTCATCACGCCGGCGGACTCGGTCAGGCCGACCCGTTCCAGCATCGCGTCGGCCCGCTTGGGGCCGACGCCGTAGAAGGAGCCGAAGGTGCGGATGGTCTCCCGCGCCGTCAGCTTGTTGAAGAAGGCGGAGGCCTGGAACTGCACGCCGATGCGGCGCAGCAGCTTCGGGTTGCGCGGCCAGGGCGCCAGGCCCAGCAGCTCGATCCGGCCCTCGTCGGGCTTGCGGATCCCCTCCAGGATCTCCAGCGTGGTGGTCTTCCCGGCGCCGTTCGGGCCCAGGATCCCGTAGAACTCGCCGGACTCGACGGTGAGTGACACCCCGTCGACGGCTTGAACGTCCCCGTACCGCTGACGGATTCCGTCCGCGGATATTGCAGCAGTCATGGGCCCAGAGACTAGGGGGCCCGGGGGGTGTTGCGCAGGTGTCTGAGCGCAATTTGATGATCGCCGCCGCGGGGCCGCGGACGGGGCCGTCGAAGCGGCCGGGCCGGAGGGGACGTGACGTCCCCTCCGGCCCGGTGCCGCCCGGTCCGCGGACCGCTCAGGCGCGGTGCAGCGTGATGGTGGTCCACGCCCCGATGTGGATCCGGTCGCCGTCGGTCAGCGGGATCGCGGTGTGCGGGGTGATCGGCTCGGCGCCGCCGTTCACCGTGGTGCCGTTGGTGGAGTCCTGGTCGACCAGCACCCAGCTGCCGTCCGACTGCTCGGCGAGCAGCGCGTGCTGGTGCGAGGCGCCCGGGTCCTCCGGCGGGACGGAGAGGTCGATCTCCGGCACGGTGCCGCGGTGCTGGCTGCGCCGGCCGATCCGCAGCTGGCCGCGGCCGGTGATCGGGATGCGCCGCTCCGGGCAGTAGGGCGGGAAGAACAGGCCGGCCGCCTCCGGGCCGCTGCGGGCCATCATCTCGGTGAAGTAGTCGCGGTCGGCCGCGACGACGGCGATCCAGTTGGTCCTGACCGGCTCCGGCTGGGCCTGCTGCTGCGGCTGCTGGGGGACCGGCGGGGCCAGGTTGAACGAGGTGCCGAACTCCCCGCCGCGGCCGGTCGGGCCCGGCTGGGCGTAGACCGGGCCGGAGTCCTCGCGCGGCTGCGGGGCGGGGTACCCGGGCTCCGCGTACGCCGGGTCCGGGTACGCGGGCTCCTGGTAGGGCGCCTCCTGGTACGGCGGGGCGGCCGGTGCCGCCGTGGACCCCGCGGGCCCGACGGCGGGCGGGGCGGGCGGGTAGCCGTAGCCGGACGGCGCGCCGGCCTGGGCCGGCTGCGGCGGGGCCGGGGGCTGCGCGTGCTCCGCCGGGTACGGCAGCGGGGCCTGCGGCTGGGCGGGCGGGGCCGGCGGCTGCGGGCCGCCGTACGCCGCGGGGATGTTCAGCGGGGCCGGCGCGGGGGCGGGCCCGGGCACCGGGGCCCCGGCGGCCGGCGACTGGCGGTGCGAGGGCGCGGAGAGGTCGTAGTCGTACCCGCACTCCTCGCAGAACCGCCCGGTCTGCGGGCTGCGGCAGATCGGGCAGAGCACCAGGCCCTCGGTCATGTCCGGGAAGCCCTGGCCGGCCGGCGGTGTCGCCGGCGCGACGGGACCGGGGACCGGGCCGGGCACGGGGCCGGGCGGCGGTACGGGGCCGGGCGGCACCGGCCCGCCGAACGGCGCCCCGCCGGGCACGCCGTGCCCGTGCGGGCCGTGCGCGTGCGCGCCAGGAGCCCCGGGCACGCCGCCCGGGAGCATGCCCGGCGGCGCCGGGACGGGCGACGGCGGTGTCATCGGGAAGCCGCAGAAGTCGCACCAGTCCTCGGCCTGCGACTCATGCCCCCTCGGGCAGATCGGCATCAGGTCCCCCTCAATTCCAGCCAGCTGGGGCAGCGTCCGGCCGGGCCCCGGCCCGGTCGGCTTCTTCAGCGGTCACTTCTTCACACGGACGGTCTTGGTCGACCGGGTCTCGAGGGTCATCGAGTCGGCCTCGCTCACGTTCTTACGGAACCGAACCGTACCCTCCTTGGGGTCGACCACGTCCACCACCTTCTGCAGCAGCTTGAACGTGCCCTCGTTGCCGGTCGCGTGGGCGATCCGGACGGCGGCGCCGAGCTTGGCGGTCGCGCGGTCCACGTCCCCGGCCCGGTGCGCCTCCAGGCCCTCCTGGATGGACGAGGCCAGCTCGGCCTGCCCGGTGTAGTGGGCGACCTGCGGGCTGATCCGGGTGGACGAGGCCAGGTCGTCGGTCCAGACCGCCTTGACCAGGCCCTGGGAGAGCACCTCGGGCGTGTTGCCGGCCTGCGGCGGCAGCACCAGGCTGACCCGGGCGGCGAGCATCTCGTTGCCGACCGCGGCGGCCGGGACCTCGACGCAGACGTGGTAGTCGCGGCTCTCGTCGCCCCAGGAGCCGGTCGGGTAGTCGCCGGCCCGCGGCCCGGCCTCGGTGCGGCGGGCGGTGAGGTCCTCCACGGCGGGGGCGACCTGCTTGACGAACTTCACCACCGCGTTGGCGGGCGTCCAGATCCGCAGGGCGACGTCGGCGACCTGCTTGCCCATCGCCCCGGCCATCATCGAGCGGAAGTCCTCGGCGAGGGCGGACGGCTCGGCGACGATGTCGACGGTGCCGAGCAGCGCGGAGGAGATCTTCCGCAGCTCGTCCACCCGCCAGTCGGTGCCGACGCCGCGGCAGTCGGCGGTGAAGTGGCCGGTGACCCGCTCGATGGCGCGGTCCAGGTCGGCCGCCGACTCGTGCTCGTTGTTGCCGTCGGTGAGCAGGATGGCGTGCCGGATGGCGATGTCCCGGCGGGTCAGGAAGAGCTTGTCGGCCTTGGCGAGCCAGGTGCCCATCGCGGTGCCGCCGGCCGCGGTGAGCCGGCGCAGCGCCTCCTTGGCCTGGGCGCGGGTGGCGGCCGAGGCGATCGCGAGGGTGCCGTCGCCGGGGTAGATGTCCCGGGCCTCGTGGGTGCCGGCCACCACGGCGAAGGCGACGCCGTCGCGGACGGTGTCGACGGCGGCGGCGGTGGCCTCCCGGGCGCCGCGCATCTTGCTGGCCGGGTAGTCCATCGAGCCGGAGCAGTCGACCATGATCACCACGGCGGCGGACTGCGCGTCGGGGCCCTGCGGCCCGGCGTCGGCGACCCCGAGCGGGCGGCCGCCGGAGGTGCCGCCGCCGGTGGCGGTGACGGTGACGATGGCGTTCACCTCGCGGGCGCCGTCCGCGAGGAACTCGTTCTGGAAGATCTCCACGTCGAACCTGGGCAGGTTCGGCTTAGCCAGTGTTGCCATGGGCCGGTGGCTCCCGTCGGATGGTCGGTTGGTGCGTGCGGTCGGTGGGGTGGGCGCGGGCGGGCGTCAGCCCACCGGGGGGTGCGGCGGCTGCGGCGGGACGGCGGGCGGGGCCGGCGGCGCGGGCGGGACGGGCGGCGCGGGCGGCAGCGGGGCCGCGGGCGAGCCGATCACCGGCAGGTCCGGCAGCGTCGGGTCGTGCTCCTCCTCGTCGGCTGCGACGGGAGCCGCGGCCGCCCCGGCCGCGCCCGGCCCGACCACCGGCAGGTCGAACGCGGTGTCGGTGCGCCCGTCCTCGCCGGCGGCGGCGCGCTCGGCGCCGGCCAGCCCGGCGGGCGGGTCGATCGGGAGCACGGCGACGGTGATGTTGTCGTGCCCGCCGGCGGCGATGGCGAACTTCACCAGGGTCTGGGCGGCCGCGAGCGGCTCGGTCCGGGCGTCCGGCCGGACGTAGTACGCCAGGTCGGTGGCGGCCTCGGCGTAGTTCCAGAGGCCGTCGGAGCAGATCAGCAGGACGCCGGGGACGTGCGGGGTGAAGTCCAGGGTGTGCGGGATCACCTCCTCGGCGTCCGCGCCGAGCCAGCCGGTGATGGCGTGGGCGCGCGGGTCCGCGTACGCCTCCGCCTCGCCCATCAGGCCGGCCTCGACCATCCGGGCGGCCCAGGAGTCGTCCTGGGTGAGCCGGAACGGTTCGGCGGCGACGCGGTCGTCCGGGATCCAGTACGCCCGGGTGTCGCCGACCCAGCCGATGGTGACCCGGCCGCCGGCCGCTATCGCGCTGACGTAGGTGCAGGCGGGGGCGTTGACGTCGGGCCGCGTCGGGCCGGCGCCGTCCTCGGCGAGGGCGGCGACGGCGGCGGCAGCGTCGGCGATCGCCTTGCGCATCGCCCCGGTGGGCTCGTGGCCTGCCTCCAGCGCGGTGAGCAGCGACTCCGAGGCGGCGTCCACGGCGGTCTCGGAGGCCTGGTCGGGCCGGTCGGAGGAGGAGACGCCGTCGCAGACCACGGCCACCACGACCGGCTCGCCGCCGGGCAGCGAGGTGGCGGCGACGGTGAAGGAGTCCTCGTTGCGATGGTGGCGCACGCCGCGGTCGCTGACCCCGGCGACGCCGGCGAGCGACTTCTCCATGTGGTCGCGCGGGCGCGGCTGGGCGCCGCCGCAGGCCTCGCAGTAGCCGTCACCGGCGACCTGCGGCAGGCCGCAGTGCACGCAGACCGGGCCGCCCTGGGCGGGAACGGCGGGGACGGCGGGCACGTTCGGCACGGTCGGCGGGTGCTCCCCGCCGGGGCCTGCCGGGGCTCCCCCGGCCCGGCCGGTGGTGGCGGACCAGCTCGCGGGCATCGCGCCCGGGGCCGGCCGGCCGTCCCGGCCGGTCCCGCAGGAGCCGCAATACTTGTCCTCCGGCTCCAGCGGCTCGGCACAGCTCTGGCACACGGTCTGCTGCGGCATTGGTCACACCCACGTCCTGGGACGGGCACGGTTGGCCCGCTCCACCATCTCGATCCTGGTCTCGGCCCGGTCGGCCAACCGGGCGAGTACCCGGTAGGACTGCTCCAGTGCGAACCGCAGTTCCCGTTCGACGGCGGGTCGTCCGAGCACGTTGATCTCGCCGGTCGTCCGGCCCAGCCCGGTCTCGCCCGTCGAGCCCGCCCTGACCCAGTCGAGGGCGGCGGTGAGCACCTCCACGGAGAGCTCCTCGCGGCGGCGGTCGTCCAGGCGCAGCGCGGTCAGCTGCTCGGATCCGGCGCCGAGGTCGGCGCCGAGCGGGTCGGTGGCGGGCCGTTCGCGCAGCCGGGCCCGGACGGCGGCGATCCGGGCGGCGGTGAACTGGCTGGAGGTGGCCGGCACCGACTCCAGGACGGCGACGGCGCCGGGCCGGTCGTCCTCGGCGAGACGGACCCGGGCCAGGCCGAAGGCGGCGCTCAGGTACGTGTGGTCGGTGCTCCAGACGAGCCGGTAGAACTCGGTCGCGTCGCCGCCGTCGCCGAGGAGTTCGGCGCAGATGGCGAGGGCCAGCTTGGGGGCGCTTTCGCCGGGGAAGGCGTCGTAGACGGCGTCGAAGGCCTCGGCGGCGGCCCGCAGCGCCTGCTGTCCGGGCGTGTCCTCGCCCTCGCCGTCGGCCTCGCCGGCGCCCTCGCCCGCGGCCGAGCCCTCGGCCGC